>NZ_JDWI01000020.1:0-113314 GCF_012932765.1 Rhizobium sp. 57MFTsu3.2 | reverse complement strand
TGTCGGCGCAATAAAGCCCCGCAACACGATCATGGATGAAGGAAAAGTCGATCACCGCGTCGATCTTGCGCAGCAGGTGATCCTTCGGCACCAGACTGTCGAGCGTCACCATCTCAAGAGCCGTCTGGGTGGGGGCAGGTTTCTTCAACATGTCCCAATGAATCACAAACCCCCAGACGGTGCCAGGGGTTTGTCAGCAATCTGAGGGCGGGATTTCTCCCGCCCTTTCTTTTTTCAATTAGGCGCGTTCACGGCGCTGACCGTTGCCACCGCGCGACGGACCGCCGCGACGGTTTCCGCCGTTGCCTTCGCGACGTTCGCCGCCGTGGGCCTGCGCGCCACGATCTTCACCGTGTTTGCGGGCCGGGCGGCCGTGCGCATTGCGGGCGCCGCCGCCGGGATGATGACGGTTCTCGCCATTGGCATGGTTGCCATGCTGGGGGCGCTGCGGCTTGCGGGCCGGACGGAAGTCCGACGTTGCCGCCAGATCGTTGTCGGGGCCGGACGTCATCGGCGTAGCCTCGCCACGGCGCTGGCCGCGGAAGTCTTCGTTGCGCTGGGTTTGGCGCTCAGGACGCGGACGACGCTCGCGGCGCTCCTCATTGTTGGCGCGGACTTCGTCGCCAGCTTCAGGGCGCGGACGACGCTCCGGGCGGCCACCTGCACGATGGCCTTCGCCACGGCGCTCACCGCCACGGTTTTCACCACCACGACCCTGGCCGCGGTTGCCGCCATTGCCATTGCTGTTGCCACTGCCATTGCCGCGGCGCGGAGTGGCGTTCATGTTGGCAGGCGCTTCACCACTGGCTACAGCGATGTTGATGTTCATCAGGCGTTCGATGTCGCGCAGGAGACGGGTTTCGTCAGGTGCACAGAAGGCGATCGCGATGCCGTCACGACCAGCGCGGGCCGTACGGCCGATGCGGTGGACGTAGGCATCCGGAACTTCCGGCAGGTCGTAGTTGTAGACGTGGCTGACGGCCGGGATGTCGATGCCGCGGGCGGCAACGTCGGTCGCAATCAGCGTCTTGACGTCGCCGTCACGGAAGGCCTTGAGGGCGCGCTCGCGCTGGCCCTGGCTCTTGTTGCCATGGATGGAAGTGACCGAATAGCCAACGTGGTCGAGGTGCTTCATCAGCTTCTCGGCGCCGTGCTTGGTGCGCAGGAAGACGATCGCGCGTCCGTCAGGGTTCTCGGTGAGTGACTTCTTTAGGAGGTCCGTCTTGTCGTTCTTGCCGTTGACGAAGTGGACATACTGCTCGACCTTGTCGGCAGCCTTGCCCGGAGGTGTCACTTCGACGGTGACCGGGTCCGTCAGGTATTCGCCGGCGAGTTCGGCGATCGATTTCGGCATGGTTGCCGAAAACAGCATCGTCTGGCGCTTCTTCGGCACCATCTTGGCGATCTTGCGCAGGTCGTGGACGAAGCCGAGGTCGAGCATCTGGTCGGCCTCGTCGAGAACGAGGTAGCGTACGGCGGTGAGGCCGATGGCGCGGCGGGCGACGAGGTCGAGCAGGCGGCCGGGCGTGGCAACGAGGATGTCGGTGCCCTTTTCGAGCTGCAGCTGCTGCTTGTTGATCGAGACGCCGCCCACGACGACGTTGATGCGCAGGTGCGACTTGCGCAGGAAGTTCTTAAGGTTCTGGGCGATCTGGTTCACCAGTTCGCGGGTTGGGGCGAGGATCAGCGTACGGGTGGTACGGTTGTCCGGACGCCGCTCTTCAGGGATGATCTTTTCGATGATCGGCAGGCCGAAGGCGGCCGTCTTGCCGGTGCCTGTCTGAGCAAGGCCGATAAGGTCGCGGCCTTCGAGAAGAAGCGGGATCGCCTTTTCCTGAATGGGGGTCGGCTTTTCGATGCCGAGCTGGAAAAGTGTGGCGACGATCGGCTTGGAGATGCCAAGCGATTCAAAATTGGTCAAGTCATAACCTTTTTAGGGCGCGCCAAAAAAATCGGCCGGATCGCAAAATGCGGCCCGGTGTCATTCTGGCGTCAAGAACCCCGCGTGAAGTGGGAACTTGTCTTGTTGGAAAAAGCTTTCCAGCGCTTCTTGCCCGCGTCTTGGGATGCGGCCTGTACGAAATGCGCTTTTGCCCTTCTTCCTGCTCCTATTTGCTGGCAGGGGCACGCTCACGCGGCGGCCGGAAGGTGAAAGCTGGCCTGCATTTGGTCTAGTTGGGGCCAAAAGTCAAGAGCACAGGCTCAACGCCCACCGCAGCGACACCCTATGCCAGCGCCGTTCTCAGTAGCAGACCCGTGTCCGGTAAGCGTCGCCCCAACCGTTGTGCCGCCATACGATATGGCACCGAGGCGCGTAGTAGTACCGCGAATAAGGCCTGTAATAGCTCCGATATGCCGGCCTGTAGTAGCCCCCATAATAGGGTTGGTAGTACGGCCTATAGTAGGACCTGTAATACGGCCGATAGTACGGTCGATAGTATGGGCCCGGATAGCCGTAATAGGCGTAGGGGCGCCCAACCTGCGACAGCAGCAGGCCGCCGACTGCTCCAACGGCAACGCCTCCCCAGAAGTCATGATTGGCGTTCGCGGGCGTTGCCGGGATGAGGGTTGTACCCGTCAGGGTCAATGCCATTAAGCCCGCCGCCATGCTTTTATGAAGTACGGACATGGTCGTCTCCTTTCGTAGACGATGCTTGTTCCTGAAGCCGTCAGGCGAAACCGTTCGGGTATACGGGCCAACTGAACGAGTTCATTTTAGAAACGAGTGAAACTATACCACAGTTCCGCAGGGTTTATTCGGTTTGAACTGCTGCATCGCAGCGGCCGCGCCGGCGCTAGAGCACAGGTTACCTGCGTCCTGCAGGGTGCCGCTGCATTATGGTTAAAGGGTTGTTAAAGAGCGCCCGTTATACTTGCTCGATGAGTAAGCTTTTCCTGACTGAGGACCAACTTTGACATCGAGCGGGGACCTTCTCGAGCTGGCCTGCCGGCGGATCGCGGATCTGGAGCGCCCCGCCTATGTCAAGAACAGCGAGCTTCGCTATGTGGCCGTCAACGAGGCCTATGCATCCTTCTTCGGAAGGGAGATCCCTGATTTCATCGGCTGCCGGAGCCGAGAACTTATCGATACGCCGGAAGAGGAGGCCCGCGAAGACAAGGAGCGGCGCGCGCTCGTCTTCGCGAGTGAGGAAAGTGCCGTTTGTTTGGACAGCAGGGGCTTCGGGCGCGAGCGGGTGCGGATCGAGAGTTTCTCGCCGTCCGAAGACCGCGTCTATGTGCTCGGTATTTTTGAAAGGACAGCTCCACATCAAGACGGCGGCGATCAGCTGACAGGGGCCAAGCCGACCCTTTCGGCATCCGACTTGGCTCGCAGCCGGGCGCTGACGGACGATCTTGAAGGCATTCTTCGTGCTCTCCCAGTCGGTGTCATGATCCTCGACGAAGAGCGCAACGTCCTCTACGCCAATGACGAGTTCTACGATGTCTGGGATCTACCACGTGACGACCGCTTCGACGGCTTGGCCTTCATCGACGTCATCCGTCGCAATCACCAACTCGGTCGCTATGGGGACAGGCTCACGCCGGAGCAGATCCTTGCCCGGCGCGAGAAGCATTTTGCTGCGGAACAGCAGCCGCCAATAGAACTGGGCTGGGTTAACGGCAAGCGGGTCCTGTTCGAGGGCGGCCGCCTTTCCAACGGTCGCGTCCTGCTTTCCTATACTGATGTCACTGCGGTCCGCCAGCGGGAGAAGGAAATTCACGAAACGCGGGCGGCTCTCGCGCATCTCGGCGACTTGATGGAGGACGCGACACGGGCGATGTCGCAGGGCCTCTTGATCGTTCAGGACGGCAACATCCTGCTTGCCAGCGAGCCACTCAGCGAGATCCTCGCCATACCACCTGAATATCTCGCAGTTGGACGGGGGTGGATCGATCTGTTCCGGTTTTGCGCCGAACGTGGCGACTTTAACGGGCAGGAAGATGAAATCCTGCAGAGCTGGCGCGATAAGATCGCGGCCAAGAAGCCGATTTCGACGCCGTTCCATGTCGCCGGAGAGCGCTGGGTTAACCTGGATGCGACGATCAGCGAGCGGCAGCACTGGGTTGCGCTGTTCACCGATGTCACCGAAGCGAAGCAGCGTGAGGCCGAGCTTGAGCGGTTGCTATCCCGGGCGGAAGCCGCCGATCGCGTCAAGTCGGAGTTCCTGGCGAATATGAGCCATGAGATCCGAACGCCGATGAACGGCGTTCTCGGAATGGCCGAATTGCTGGCGAAGACCAATCTCGACACGCGCCAGAAGACGTTCATCGATATCATCGCCAAGTCGGGCAACGCCTTGGTGACGATTATCAACGACATTCTCGACTTCTCCAAGATCGACGCCGGCCAGATGACCCTCAGGCGCACGACGTTCGATTTGGTCGAGGCTATCGAGGACGTTACAACGCTCCTGTCTTCGCCGGCGGCTGAGAAGAACATAGAGCTGCTGGTGCGCGCGGCACCCGATTTGCCGTCGGCCGTGATCGGTGACGCCGGCCGCTTCCGCCAGATCATCGCCAATCTCGTCGGCAATGCCATAAAGTTCACCGAGCGCGGTCACGTCCTTGTGGACGTCGGCTTTACGCCGGGCGCGGAAGACGAAATCATGGCGCGCATCCGGGTCGAGGATACCGGCATCGGCATCCCGGGCGACAAGCTCGACTCCATTTTCGACAAGTTCTCGCAGATCGACTCATCCTCCACGCGTCGCCATGAGGGAACCGGGCTTGGCCTTGCCATCACGGCAGGGCTGGTCGACTTGTTCGGCGGCTACCTCGAGGTGGACAGCGAACCGGGGGAGGGCTCGGTCTTTACGGTAAACCTGCCTCTCACCGTGGCAGCGGCGCGCCTTGCTCCAAAGCCCTTGCCGGTCAACGTGACGGGTGCGCGCGTTCTCATCGTCGACGACAACGCGGTCAACCGACAGATTTTGGCCGAGCAGCTGGACCTCTGGGGCTTCGATGGGGCCGCCGCCGAGGACGGACCGGCGGCCATGGCAATAATCGCCGCAGCGAACGAGTTGGGCATCGAGATCGATGCGGTCGTGCTGGATTACCAGATGCCGGGCATGAACGGCGCCGACATCGCACGGAAGCTGCGCGCCGACAGCCGCTTTGAACGGCTGCCGATCATCTTCCTGACCTCAATGGACATTTCCGGGACGGAGAAAGAGTTCGCCGCGCTTAACGGTCAAGCCTATTTGATGAAGCCGGCGCGGGCCAACGTGCTGCGAAACACCATCGTTGACGTCGTGCGGGCAAGTCGCACGAAACAGATCGCTGCGGCGGGGAAGACGGTTCCGGAGGCAGCGCCGCCTCCGCTCGCCAAAGCTGAGCCTTCCGAATGGCCGCCGGCGGAGTTCATCGACGTGCTGGTTGCGGAAGATAACGAAGTCAACCAGATCGTCTTTACGCAGATATTGCAGGAAACCGGCCTCAGTTTTCTCGTCGTCGGCAACGGCGAGGAGGCGGTCGAGGCATGGGATCGCTGCGCACCACGCATCATCATGATGGATGTCTCGATGCCTGTCATGAACGGCCACGACGCGACGCGCGCAATACGCGATCGCGAACGCGTACAAGGTCATCGCGTGCCGATCATCGGAGTGACGGCGCATACGCTGGAGGTCGACCGCGATCTCTGCCTGGACGCCGGAATGGACGATTACATGTCAAAACCGATCAGCCCGGAACTGCTCGAAGAGAAGCTTGCGCTGTGGCTGCGCGCGAGCGAGCAGCACGCGGGGTCTAGGATTTGATGCCGCAGAGCATCTCGCGTTTTCCGGCAAAGCCGGCACGACGCTCCACCGCAAAGCCGGCGGCGATCAGGTTTCGTCGGACAAAGCCGGCCGCCGCATAGGTCGCGAAGGTTCCGCCTGGCTTCGTCTTCTCGCAGACGAGGCGCATCAATTCCTCAGACCACATGTCGGCATTGCGCGATGGGGCGAAGCCGTCGAGATACTAGGCATCGAAGCCGGCTTGCGCGGCCGCGACGCCTTCGAGAGCATGGCCGCGGATAACGCTGAGCGACGTCTGGTCATCGAGCCGCAGGAAGACGCTTGCTTCCGGCGTTTCCGGCCAGGCGGCCGCCAGGGCTTGCCGCTCGATGTCGATCTCGGCCCAATGAGAAAGCGCACGGTCGATTTCCCCACGCCGCATCAGATAAAGTTCAAACGACATGAAGTGTAGTTGCTGCCCGTTGCGCCGAAAGAGTTTCCATTGCCGCCACGTTTCGGCGAAATTCAAACCTGTGCCGAAGCCGAGCTCACCGATCAGGAAGTCGCCGTTATCCTGCCAGCGCTGCGGCAGACCGTTGCCGGCGAGGAAAACGTGTCCGCATTCCAGCCGGCCATCGGTCTGGCAATAAAAATGGTCGCCAAAGGCCGGTGAATAGGGCATATCGCCGTCGCGCCACTCCAGCGGCTGGTGGAGGCCAGCACTCTTTTCGGGATCAGTATCTGTCATGCCAAAAGCCGATAGTCCGACCGCGCGTTCCGGTCAATCATCGACTGCCCTGCTGATCATCGGTGGCGGTATCATGGGGCTATGGGCAGCGGTTCAGGCGGAACGCCTGGGCATCAATGCATGGCTCATCGAAGCCGGCCGGCTTGGTCACGGCGCGAGCGGCGGCCTGCTCGGGGCGCTGATGCCGCACATGCCGGACAAGTGGAATGCCAAGAAGCAATTTCAGTTCGATGCGCTCGTTTCTCTGGAGGCGGAGATTGCAGCGTTGGAACGGCAGACCGGTCTTTCCGCCGGCTATCGGCGCTCGGGCCGCCTCATTCCGCTGCCGAAGCCGCATTTGCGCGAGATCGCGCTCGGTCATTCCCGGGATGCCAAGCATCGCTGGATCGCCGGCGAGCAGCGCTACCACTGGCGCGTGCTCGACAAGCCTCCCCAGGACAACTGGCTGGACGCAGCGGCAGGTGAAAGCGGCTTCGTGCACGACACGCTTGCCGCCAGAGTCGCGCCGCGGTCGCTCATCGCGCTCCTAGCGGCATCACTGCGCGACGCACGGAGCGTCCGCGTTACCGAAAACGTTTCGGTCGATGATCTCGCTCTTGAGCGCAAGGTTGCGATTACCAGTGCAGGTGACATTGCTTTCAGACAGTGCATTGTCGCTGCCGGCCACCAATCCTTTCCATTGCTGCAGCGGTATACCGGTGGCCTTGTGAAGCCGCTGGGCCAGCCCGTCAAAGGCCAGGCAGCCCTGCTGAAAGTCGACATAGCCCCGTCCTTGCCGACGATCTTTCGCGACGGGCTGTATATCGTTGCGCATGAGGGCGGCCATGTCGCCGTCGGCAGCACCAGCGAGAATCGCTTCGACGAACCATTCTCGACGGACGAGCAGCTCGACGCGCTGCTTGAGGCATCTGCCCAATTGGTGCCGGCGTTGCGAGGCGCGCCCGTTGTTGAGCGGTGGGCCGGTCTGCGGCCGAAAGCGATCGATCGTGATCCGATGATCGGCGTCCATCCCGACCATGCCGGCCTGATCGCATTGACCGGCGGCTTCAAGGTCAGCTTCGGCCTGGCGCACCGTCTGGCTGCGGCAGCGATCCACCTCGCGGCCGGCCGCCAGCCGCCCTTCGCGCTGCCGGAAAGCTTCTTGCTCGCCAATCACATCTGCGTCGCTTCACGCTAAACGTGAATTAGCACCTCCTGCCTTTCGTTATTCTGTCATGCAAATCACCTATCTGCTAGCGCAACCGCGGCGCCGACGGAGGGCTGTGCCGTTTGTTCGACGGAGGAAATTGGATGCGCTATGCCATTTGCTTTACACCCGCTGCGAGCGACCCGCTTTCGCACGTGGCTGCAAACTGGTTGGGTCGAAACGTGTTCTCTGGCGAGATGGTCGAGCCGACAGCGATCCGCGGCCTGAGCATTCACGAGATTGCCTTCCATACGGCGCTACCGCGCCGCTATGGCTTCCAAGGTGTTCTGAAGGCGCCCTTCCGCCTCGCCGCTGACGTAACGGAGGCGCAACTTCTGCGGGATCTGATGCGCTTCTGTGGAACGCTGACGCCGTTTCACATCCATCAGCTTGAGGTGGCGAGGCTCGGTGTATTCTACAGTCTCGTTCCGTCGCGGCCTTGCGAACATGTCCACTATCTTTCCAGTGCCGTCGTTCAAGAGTTCGACCGATTCCGGGCGCCGTTGAGCGAGGCAGAAATCGAGCGGACGGACCCGGGTGGCCTGTCGGCGGCGCAGTTCGCCAATCTGTATCGCTGGGGCAGCCCTTTTGTGATGGACGAGTTTCGCTTTCATATGCCGCTGACCGGTCCTGTCAGCCACTGCGACATGCCACGGGTCGAGCAGGCGCTTCGGAACGCCTTCGAGCCAGTCCTCGCCGATCCCGTCAAGGTCGCCAATGTCGCGCTGATGGTCGAAGAGGGGAATGGCGGGCCGTTTAGCGTGCATTCGCTGCATCCGATGGGCAAGGTCAGCGCACGTCGAGATCGTGTTCCTACACTGGCCTAAGAGTTTGCGCCGCAAAGGCAAAACTCTGTTGCGTACTTTCCGTCTCGACATTCCTTCTCTGGATGCTACCGTTTCGCCGACTTTCAGGAAGGTGATTTCATGGTATCCGAAACTTATCCGCGCAATCTGATCGGTTACGGTCGCAACACGCCCGACCCGAAGTGGCCGGGCGATGCCTGCGTGGCCGTTCAGTTCGTTATCAATTACGAAGAAGGCGGCGAAAGCTGCATTCTCGATGGCGATCCTGCCTCCGAAAACCTTCTGTCGGAAATTGTAGGTGCCGCGTCCTGGCCGGGTCAGCGAAACCTCAATATGGAATCGATTTACGAATATGGCTCGCGCGCCGGGTTCTGGCGCTTGTGGCGCATGTTCACGGAGCTCAAGGTTCAGGCCACCGTTTATGGGGTGACGCTTGCTATGGCGCGCAACCCGGAGGCGGTCGCGGCCATGAAGGAAGCCGGTTGGGAGATCGCCAGCCACGGGTACCGCTGGCTTGAGTACAAGGACTTCCAGGAAGACGTCGAGCGCAAGCATATCCAGGAAGCCGTGCGCCTCCACACGGAACTGACCGGCGAACGTCCCTACGGAATGTACCAAGGCAAGCCTTCGGACAACACGCTGCGCCTCGTCATGGAAGAGGGCGGTTTCCTTTATTCCTCTGACTCTTATGCCGACGATCTGCCGTTTTGGGTGAAGGGTGTCGATGACAACCCGTTCCTGATCATACCCTATACGCTCGAGACGAACGACATGCGCTTTGCAACGCCGCAAGGCTTCAATTCCGGCGATCAGTTCTTCACTTACCTCAAGGATGCCTTCGATACGCTGTATGAAGAGGGGAAGGCCGGCAGCCCGAAGATGATGTCGGTTGGCCTGCATTGCCGTCTCGTCGGTCGTCCCGGTCGCGCCGCAGCGTTGAAACGCTTCATCGAATATGTGCTGAAGCACGACAAGGTGTGGATACCCAGGCGAATCGAGATCGCGCAGCATTGGCATGCCCACCACAAGCCGGAGACAATCTGATGCTTTCGCGGGACGAGTTCGTGTCACGCTACGGCGGTGTCTTTGAACATTCGCCGTTCATTGCCGAGCGTGCCTATGACGACGGTTTCGTCGGCGACGAACTGACGGTGGATCGTGTCCACACGGCGCTCGTCGCCATCTTCCGGGCGGCGAGTCCGGAGGAGCGGCTCGGCGTGCTGAGTGCCCATCCCGATCTTGCCGGACGTCTCGCGATAGCGGGTGAGCTTACCGAAGACAGCAAGAAAGAGCAGGCAGGCGCCGGGCTCGATCGGCTGAGCGCCGCGGAACATGGCCGCTTCACCGAGCTCAACACGGCCTATGTCGAAAAGTTCGGCTTTCCCTTCATCATCGCGGTTAAGGGCCTGAACAAGGATGACATTCTGGCTGCCTTCGAAAAGCGCATCGACAACACGCGCGATGAAGAGTTCGAAACAGCCACCGCACAGGTCGAGCGTATCGCGTTTCTGCGCCTTGAGATGATACTGCCGGGGCGTTGAGACAGGCAGCTCCTTGGTGCTTTTCTCTTTTGCGCCCGTGACTTATAGTTGCGCCATGAGGCCATCCGAAGTGCTGGAGAAGAACAGGCAGGCGATCCGCGAAGTGACGAAGCGCTTCAACGCGGCGAACCCACGTGTCTTCGGCTCCGTGGCGCGCGGCGAGGACCGGCCGGGCAGCGATCTGGATATTCTGGTGGATGCGCTGCCGGGCAGCACATTGTTGACGCTGGGCGGCTTGCAGGACGCACTGGAACAGATGATGCTGGGTACGTCCATCCATCTGCTGACGCCCGGCGACTTTCCCGAACCCGTGCGTATCCGTGTCCTTTCGGAAGCGAAGCCCATATGAGCCTCGAGCGAATTTCCTACCTGCTGGAGCGCATGCGGCAAGCCGCTACCGATGCCCATCAAATGGTCACCGATGTCAGTAAGGAGCACTTTCTGGCTGATATCATCCTTCAGCGGGCGGTCGGAATGAGCCTCCTGATGGCTTCGGAGATCGCTGCACAACTCATAAAGATCCATCCCGAGTTTATGGTAGAGCACCCCGAGTTCCCTTGGGGCGCGATGCGAGGCATGCGCAATCGTATTGCTCATGGCTATTTCGACATCGATCTCGACAAGATTTGGGCGACCGCGAAAGACGATGTTCCCGACCTGCTCTACAGACTTGACCTCGTGCGCAATTGGCGTGCCGAAGGCGAATAAAGACATGTCTCAAATCCTCGATATTGTTCCGCTGACCAAATCCGCCTTTGCGCCCTTCGGTGATATCATCGAAGCCGATCCGGTAACGATGCGCTATATCAACAACGGAACGACCGAGCGCTTCCATGCGCTTGCCGCTGCCGAAGCGGCAGGCGAGGGCGCGCGTGTCATCATCAACCTGTTTCGCGGCCAGCCGCGCCACTTTCCCTATGAAGTTGACATGATGGAGCGGCATCCGTTCGGCAGCCAGAGTTTTTCGCCTATCTCCGGCCGCCCCTATCTCGTCGTCGTCTCCGAGGACGAGGGCGGCAAGCCCGGTCGTCCGCGGGTGTTTCTGGCGCGGGGCGATCAGGGCGTGAACTATCGCCGCAATACCTGGCACCACCCGTTGATGTCGCTTGGCGCCGTAAGCGATTTCCTTGTTGTCGACCGCGAGGGACCCGGCAACAATCTGGAAGAATACTTCTTCGAAAGGCCCTTCATCATCAGCGAGCCGAGCCTATGACCGGACTGACCACCCACGTACTAGATACCGCGTCCGGCAAGCCGGCCGAGGGATTGCGGATCGATCTCTTTCACCTTGAAGGAGAGGTCCGTCGCCATATGAAGACGGTCAAGACCAATTCCGACGGCCGCGTCGACGGCGGGCCGATCCTGATCGGCGATAGCTTCAAGGCGGGGACTTATGAACTCGTCTTTCATGCCGGAGACTATCTGC
Source organism: Rhizobium sp. 57MFTsu3.2 (assembly GCF_012932765.1). Taxonomy (NCBI): domain Bacteria; kingdom Pseudomonadati; phylum Pseudomonadota; class Alphaproteobacteria; order Hyphomicrobiales; family Rhizobiaceae; genus Rhizobium; species Rhizobium sp. 57MFTsu3.2. The sequence continues at coordinate 101,890 of NZ_JDWI01000020.1, read as the reverse complement.
GCGCCGAGGGTATTGCTCTGCCACACCCGGCCTTTCTGGATCTCGTGCCCATCCGCTTCGGTATTGCCGACGTCACCGCGCATTACCACGTGCCCTTGTTGATCTCGCCTTACGGCTATTCGACCTATCGCGGTAGCTAGGTGATGCGGTTTGCGGCGATCGCGGATGTACACGGCAACCATCTGGCGCTCGAGGCGGTGCTGGCCGATATCGCGGCGCAGGGCGTTACCGAGATCGTCAATCTCGGCGATTGTTTCAGCGGCCCGCTGACGGCAGGGCGAACTGCGGAGCTTCTGCGGGAGCGAGACATGCTAACCGTCCGCGGCAATCACGATCGCTATCTGATCGAACAGCGGCGCGAGGCCATGCATCTTTCGGACACGGCAGCGTTTGATCAGCTGACGGCGGACGACCTGCAATGGTTGCGCGGCCTGCCGACGAGCGCCGTTTATCGGAGCGAGGTCTACCTTTGCCACGCGACGCCTGCGAACGACAGCACCTATTGGCTGGAATCCGTGTCTACGGAAGGCCATGTCTTCCTGAAGCCGCTTGCAGAGATCGAGGCGTTGGCCACGGGCGCGGATTTCCCGCTGATCCTCTGTGGCCATAGCCATATCCCGCGACTGGTTCGCCTCAGCGATGACAGGCTGATCGTCAATCCCGGCAGCGTCGGCTGCCCGGCCTATGACGACGATCGACCGCATTACCACAAGGTCGAGACCGGCCACCCGCTGGCGTCCTATTGTATCCTGGAAAAGGGCGAGACCGGCTGGCTCCCTGCCTTCCGCACGGTCGCCTACGACTACATGGCCATGTCGCGCCTCGCAAATGAAAACGCCCGCCCGGATTGGGCAGGCGCGCTCGCGACCGGTTGGATGCCGTAGCTTCTTTTCTTACTGCCGACCGAGCAGTATGGAAGAATTGACGTCGTTGATGTCGCGCTTGCCGCAGAGCGCCATGGTGATGTCCATCTCCTTGCGGAGGATGCTGAGCGCGAGTGTAACGCCGTCCTTACCCATGGCGCCGAGGCCGTAAAGGAAGGGGCGGCCGATATAGGTGCCCTTGGCGCCGAGGGCGACTGCCTTCAACACGTCCTGGCCGGAGCGGATGCCGCCGTCGAGATGCACTTCGATCTTGTGGCCGACCGCATCGACGATTGGCTCCAGCATGCTGATCGAAGAGGGGGCGCCGTCGAGCTGGCGACCACCATGGTTGGAAACGATGATGGCGTCGGCGCCTGTTTCTGCTGCTGCCTTGGCGTCCTCGACGTCGCAGATGCCCTTGATGATCAGCGGGCCGCCCCACTGCTCCTTGATCCAGGCGACGTCGGCCCAGGAGAGCTGCGGGTCGAACTGTTCGGCGGTCCAGGAGGAGAGCGACGAGAGATCGGAAACATTCTTGGCGTGGCCGACGATGTTGCCGAAGCTGCGGCGCTTGGTCTGCAGCATGTCGAGGCACCAGAAGGGGCGTGTCGCCATCTGCCAGATGTGCTTCGGCGTGAACTTCGGCGGGGCGGAGAGACCGTTGCGCAGGTCCTTGTGGCGCTGGCCGAGGATCTGCAGGTCAGCGGTCAATACGAGAGCCGAGCACTTCGCCGCCTTGGCGCGGTTGATCAGGTTGAGCACGAAATCCTTGTCGCGCATCACGTAGAGCTGGAACCAGAATGGCCTGGTGGTAACCGAGGCGACATCCTCGATCGAGCAGATGCTCATCGTCGACAGCGTGAAGGGAACGCCGGCTTCTTCCGCAGCACGGGCTGCCAGCATTTCGCCGTCTGCGTGCTGCATGCCAGTCATGCCAGTCGGGGCGAGCGCCACTGGCATCGACACTTTCTGGCCGATCATGGTCGTTTCAAGTGTCCGGTTCGTCATGTCGACGAGGACGCGCTGGCGCAGCTTGATCTTGGCAAAATCGCTCTCGTTCGCCTGGTAGGTCGACTCCGTCCAGGCACCCGAATCCGCATAGTCGAAAAACATCTTCGGGACGCGGCGCTGGGCGAGGCTCTTGAGGTCGGCGATTGTGAGAGGAGTGGCCATGGATAAGACTTTCACATCTGAATAACGCCATGGCCCTTAACATGATTTCCGAGGCTTTGTGTATCTCTTTCGTCGCCTATGGGACAAGAATCAGGCTGCCTGCCGCCCGTCCTTCCTCAAGGAATTGCTGGGCTTCCGCAGCCGCCTCTAGAGGGTATTCGCGGGCAATTGTCGACGTTATGCCTGAAGCCAGCATTCCGACCACGGCTTCAGCTGCCGTCAGGTAGGCTGCAGTGTCCGTGATGTAAGCCATGACGCTGGGATGTGTCAGCGATTTTCCGGGGCGAAGCTCATCAACTGAGACAGGCGGGATCGGCCCGCCGGCCTGTCCGATTGTGGCGACGACACCGAAGGGACGAACGGCCGCTATGGATTTTGCCAGCATGCCGCCCCCGATGCCGTCATACGCGACATCGACGCCGCGGCTGTCCGTCAACCGCTTCACTGCGGCGACGACATCTGCGTCTCGGCCGATGATCAGATGGTCCGCACCGTAGCTGCGGGCGAGATCGGCCTTCTCCTCCGAACTCACGGTTCCGATGACTGTAGCGCCGAGATACTTTGCCCACCGCACGAGAATACTTCCAAGCCCGCCGGCGGCGGCATGAATGAGAACGGTCGTTCCGGGCTCGACGCGATAGGTCTTCGTCAAGAGCATGTACGCTGTCAGCCCCTTGAGCATGGACGCGGCCGCAACCTTTGAAGGTACGCCATCGGGCAGGAGAACGGCGCGGGCCGCCGGCAAGAGCCTTGTCGCGGCATAGGCGCCGACAGGCGCGCCGGCATAGGCTACGCGATCGCCGGGTTTCAGTCTCGTGACGGCGCTTCCAACGGCTTCGACAGTGCCTGCTCCCTCGACCCCGAGTACGGCGGGATAGGCCGGCAGGGCGTAGAGCCCGCGACGGTGGTAGATATCGAGGAAATTCATACCGATCGCGTCGTGACGGATGCGGATCTCGTTTGCGCCAGGCTCCTGCGGCTGCTGTTCTGATACCTGTAGTTGCTCGATGCCTCCTGGTGCGAGAAGCGTAACGGCCTTATCCATGAAACGTGCTCTCCGATTGCTGCTGCAGCCATCATCGCCCATGGCGTTATGGTCGAAAATTCCCTATCGTTTCTCATTGCATGGGAAAAAATGAACAATGATCGATTGGGAAAACCTTCGCTACTTCGCGGCGCTCGCTCGTGCCGGAACGTTGCTCGGAGCTGCGCGCGCCCTCGGAGTGGAGCACGCGACAGTTGCCCGTCGAGTGGCCGGGCTCGAGGAGCAGATGGGTGTGAAGCTGGTCGACCGGCGCGGTCGGCGCATCGTGCTGACGCCGGAGGGCGAGCGGGTGGCGGGCATGGCGGAGCGGATGGGGCAGGAGGCGCAGGCCATCGAACGCTTGGGGCTTGCGGCCGGCGCGACGCTTGCCGGCGAGGTCAGGATCAGCGCGCCACCGACGCTCGCGGCTGCAATGTTGCCGGCAGCGCTGGTCGCCTTGCGAGCCCGCCACCCAGATATTGGTATCACCATCGTCGGCGAGACCCGCTATGCGTCACTCGACAGGCGGGAGGCGGATATTGCGGTCCGCATGACGAAGCCGGAACAGGGCAATTTCGTCATCAGCAAGCTTGGGAATGTCGGCTTCGGCTTCTATGCCACGGCTGCCTATCTGGCCGCGACGTTGGAGGAACAGCGGACTTTCATCGCCTACGATGAAACGATGGCGAGCGCACCGCAGTCGATCCGGCTCGCCGACGCGACTGAGGGAAGGAAGGTGGCACTAAGGGCAACGACGCTGGAATTCCAGCTGGCGGCGGCGCGCGCTGGCGGCGGCATCGCCATGCTGCCAAATTTCATGCTGGCGGGTCGTGATGATCTCGTCGAGGCTATTCCTCAGCGGCAGCCGCTGACTCGGGAGTTCTGGCTCGTCGTCCATGCCGACATCCGCAACGTGCCGATCATCCGGGTTGTGATGGAGGCGCTGAAGTCGATTCCGTGGTCCGGCTAGCAGCTGCGGGCATTTCCGTGGGCAATAGCGCAGGTGGTTGGGGCTAAGAGGCGGCCTGAGCCGGCCGCCCCTAGTCAATATTCTTGCTTGGTCGGCCTGACAGGATCTCGTTGACGTCGACATCCTCCGGCTGGCTCATGGCGAAGGCAACCATACTCGCGAAAGAGTCGGCCGGGATCGCCATTGCGTAGACCTTGCGGACGCGCTCGGCGACGTCAGGTTCAGTGATGCTGTCGGGCAGCTCGGTCGCAACGGCGCCCGGCGAGATGATCGTCGTGCGGATGTTGAAGGGCTTTACCTCCTGCCGCAGCCCTTCGGAAATGATGCGCACGCCATGCTTGGTCGCGGCATAAACGGCGCCGCCCGGATTGACCTTGTGGCCGGCGACCGACGAGACGTTGATGACATGGCCACTCTTCTGCTGCTTCATATAGGGCAGCGCTGCGGCAATGCCGTAGAGCACGCCCTTGAGGTTGACGTCGATCATGCGGTCCCAATCCTCGACCTTGCCGCGCTCCAGCGGAGAGTGCGGCATCAGGCCGGCATTGTTGATGATGACGTCGACGCGGCCATGCAGCCGAACGGCGTGGTCGACCAGGCGTTTGACCTGACCGACCTTAGTTACGTCGGTCTCGACGACGGCGTCGCTGCCGAGGCCGAGTTCGTCGGCGATCGCATTCAGCCGGTCGAGACGCCGGGCGCCGAGAACGAGTTTGGCGCCGTCTCGCGCCAGGTGTCTGGCCGCCGCTTCACCAAGGCCGCTGCTCGCGCCGGTGATCACGACGACCTTGTCCTTGATACTGTAGTCATGACAGATCCTTTCCCTTCGCTTGGTCACCGCTCAGCGGTCGACCCTTGCCTGTAGGTGTGCCGGATAGCGGTCACCCTCGACCTTTATGCCGGCGAGCGCGGTTTCGATGGCGGCAAGGTTTTCCGCCGTCAGCTGCGCGGCAGCGGCGCTGATGTTCTCTTCCAGACGGTGCATCTTTGTCGTTCCGGGGATCGGAACGATCCAGGGCTTGCGGGCCAGCAGCCAGGCAAGCGCGATCTGTGCCGGGGTCGCGCCCTTGTCGCGGGCGATCTCGCCGAGGCGATCGACGAGCGCTTGATTGGCCTTGCGGGCTTCGGCGGAAAAGCGCGGAACGACGTTGCGGAAATCCTTGCTGTCGAAGGTGGTCGTCTCATTGATCGCGCCGGTCAGGAAGCCCTTGCCGAGCGGGCTGAACGGAACGAAGCCGATGCCAAGCTCCTCGAGCGTCGGCAGGATGTCCTGTTCTGGCTCGCGCCACCACAGCGAATATTCGCTCTGCAGCGCGGCGACCGGCTGCACTGCATGCGCGCGGCGGATCGTCCTGGCGCCGGCTTCCGAAAGGCCGAAGTGCTTGACCTTGCCTTCGCTGATCAGGTCCCTGACCGTGCCGGCGACATCCTCGATCGGCACGTCAGGATCGACGCGGTGCTGGTAGAAGAGGTCGATCACGTCGGTGTTGAGGCGCTTCAGCGCCGCATCGGCAACCTCTCTGATATGAGCAGGGCGGCTGTTCATGCCGCTCTGGCCGCCATCCGGGCCGAAGTTGAAGCCGAACTTGGTGGCGATGACGACCTTGTCGCGGAATGGCGCCAGCGCCTCGCCAAGCAGGGTCTCGTTCTTGTAGGGACCGTAGGCTTCCGCGGTGTCGAAGAAGGTGACGCCGCGTTCGAAGGCGGCGCGGATTAACTTGATCGCGTCCGCGGTGTCCATTGCCGGGCCGTAGCCATAGCTTATGCCCATGCATCCGAGGCCGAGCGCGGAGACTTCGAGGCCGCTTTTTCCGAGTGTGCGCTTCTGCATGGAATTTCCCTTTCCTAGCCCTGGTATTGTTCGTCGGTGACCGTTTCCATCCAGTCGACCACCTTGCCGTCGAGGGCTTCGGCGATCGCGATGTGGGTCATGGCTGTTGTCGCGGATGCGCCGTGCCAGTGCTTTTCGCCCGGTTCGAACCAGATGATGTCGCCGGCGCGAATTTCTTCCACAGGTCCGCCGTCACGCTGTGCGCGGCCGGTACCGGAGAGGACGATCAGCGTCTGACCGAGCGGATGGGTGTGCCAGGCGGTGCGGGCGCCGGGCTCGAAGGTCACCGTTGCACCGCCGACGCGTGCTGGCGCCGCCCCGTTGAACGGCGCATCGATGCGGACCGTCCCAGTGAAATAATCCGCCGGTCCCTTGGCGGATGGATCGGAGCCGTTTCGCTTGATTTTCATCTTTCGTCCTTTCGTGAGCTCAGGAGCGTGCTGCTCGGCCGACGTTCGGAAGAAGATCTAGTGCGGATGCTTTCCTGCGATTAGATGGTATAAACGGCATAAGCTTATGAGTGAGATTCATGAATGACGCGGCAATCGATCAACGACCTCATCGCCTTTCTGGCCGTGGCGCGGGAGAGAAGCTTCACGAAGGCCGCGGCCAAGCTCGGCGTGTCGCAATCGGCGCTCAGCCATACCGTCCGCGGCCTTGAAACACGCCTCGGCCTGCGGCTGCTGACGCGCACGACACGCAGCGTGTCGCCGACGGAGGCAGGCGAGCGTCTGCTGAGCTCGATCGGGCCGCGTTTCGATGAGATCGAGAGCGAGTTGGCTGCGCTCAGCGAATTTCGCGAGAAGCCGGCGGGTACGATCCGCATCACGGCGGGAGAGCACGCCGCTGACGCCATACTCTGGCCCGCGCTGGAGAGGCTGTTGCCTGATTATCCCGATATCAATGTCGAGATCATCGTCGACTACGGGCTGACCGACATCGTCGCCGAGCGCTATGACGCCGGCGTCCGCCTTGGCGAGCAGGTGGCGAAGGACATGATCGCTGTGCGCATCGGGCCGGACATGCGGATGGCTGTCGTCGGAGCGCCTGCCTATTTCGACCGGCAGCTCAAGCCGCAGGCGCCTGCCGAACTCACCGACCACAACTGCATCAACCTGCGCCTGCCGACCTATGGCGGGGTCTATGCCTGGGAGTTCGAGAAAGAAGGGCGAGAGGTAAAGGTGCGGGTGGAGGGGCAGTTGGTGTTCAACAACGCGCAGTTACGGCTGAACGCAGCGCTTTCTGGCCTCGGTCTGGCGTTTATGCCGGAGGCGCTGGTGTGGCAGCCACTGTCCGATGGACGGCTCGTTCGCGTCCTTGAGGATTGGTGTGCGCCGTTCCCCGGATATCATCTCTATTATCCGAGCAGCCGGCAGACGTCGCCGGCCTTCGCCCTGCTGGTCAATGCGCTTCGCTACCGGGGGTGAGGCATACGAAATTCGCCTGCTCGCTGCGGACGGATGCCGACCTCAACGGGCAGATCTCAGATCGCACTCTTGGCGGCGACGCCTGCCACATAGGTCTCCACGATCGCGCGGTCGTCGCCCATGGTTTGCAGCAGGAAGAGTTCTTCCGGCAGCGTCTTCACGACCTCCATCTTGAGCGCCATGGCGGGCGTTGCGGCGGCGTTGAGGACGACGATATCGGCGTCGGAGCCGACATCGAGCGTACCGATCCTGTCGGCAAGGGACAGTGACCGGGCGTTGCCCAATGTTATGTGATAGTAGCTCTCCAACGGGTTCAGGCGTTCGCCGAGCAGCTGCTGGATCTTGTAGGCCTCGTCCATCGTGCGCAGCATCGAATAGCTGGAGCCGCCGCCAATGTCGGTCGCGACCCCGATGCGCACCGGCTTTTCGCGGCGCGCAAGCGCCTTCAGCGGGAAAAGACCCGAGCCGAGGAAGAGGTTCGACGTCGGGCAATGCACCGCGACCGAGCCTGCTTCGCTCATCGCATCGGCCTCGCGATCCGAAAGATGGATGCAGTGGCCGAAGAGCGTCTTGTCGCCGAGCAGGCCGTAGCGCGCGTAGATGTCGGTGTAGTCGATCGCCTCGGGATAAAGCTCGCAGGTGAACTTGATCTCGTCGTGGTTCTCGGAGAGGTGGGTCTGGATGTGGAGGTCGGGAAACTCGCGGGCAAGCGCCTGGGTGGCCTCCATCTGTGCGGGCGTCGAGGTAATCGCGAAGCGCGGGGTGATGGCGACGTGGCAGCGCGCCTTGCCGTGCCAGTCCGCGATGATCTGGCGGGTCTCGTCATAGCCCATCTGAGGTGTGTCGAGCAGCCCCTGCGGGGCGTTGCGGTCCATCATCACCTTGCCGCCGATCATGCGCATGCTGCGCCTCAGCGCTTCTGCGAAAAAGGCGTCGGCGGAGGTCTTGTGGACGGAGCAGTAGGCGACGGCCGTCGTCGTGCCGTGGCGCACGAGCTCATCGTAGAAATGCGTGGCGATGCGCTGGGCGTGATCGCTTTCGACGAAGCGGCATTCCTCGGGGAAAGTATAAGTGTTCAGCCATTCCAGCAGGTTTGCCGCATAGGAGGCAATGACCTGCATCTGCGGGAAATGCAGGTGCATGTCGATGAAGCCAGGCATGATCAGATGAGGACGATGGTCGACGGTTACGGCATCGGCGGGGGCGTGCGGGCTCACCTTGTCATATGCGCCGCAGGCAACGATCAGGCCATCCTTGATCAGGAGGGCGCCGTCGCTTTCGTAGAGATAGCTTCCACTATCGCCAAGATCTTGGGGTGCGCGCAGGAAGGAAAGCAGGCGGCCGCGGAGGAGGGTATGTGTCATGGCTTTCTGTCTCTGTCGATTGTCTTCTTGTTGCGCCGTTGGCGTCAGGGCGCCGGCTGGGCGGCAATGGCCGCCGGAGTGTCGGCGCAGCCGTACATGGTCTTGTCTCCGAATGCCAGAACCGCGTTCAGCGTGTAGTGACGATCGGACATGCCGTCTGAGCAATCCCCTTTGGTCAGCGTCAGCTTGAAGGGTGCCGGCCCGTCGGCGATCGTCCACGTGGCGCGATCGTTCTCGATGACCGGACCGGAGTTGGCGCTTTTGACGTCCTCGATACCTGGACGGCTGAACGTGAGCCCGTCGGTGCGGATCTTGATCGCCCAGAAGGGCTCGGTGCCAAGGGCGTTCAGATCGCCGGAAAAATTGCCAGCGGCTGGTGCCGCGCCGCCCTCCGATCCCGAAGCATTCGCTCCGCTCTGCCCGCAGGCGGTCAGGGTGGCGGCGAGGAGCAGGGCGCGAAGGGCGGCTGAGATCATTCCTGTTTGCCTTCGACTGCGCTTTCGAACCAGGCGACGAGCAGCTTGCGCTCATCCGGGGTGATATCGGTAACGTTGCCGGGCGGCATGGCGTGGCTGCGGCCCGCCTGTATATAGATCTCGCGCGCATGAGCGGCAATTTCCGCATCGGTTTCGAGGACGACGTCCTTTGGCGGCCGCGCTAGCCCTTCATAAACCGGTTCGGCGGCATGGCACATGGAACAGCGCGTGCCGACAAGCTGCTTGACCGCGGGGAAATGCGGGTCGCCGGCGAATTGCTGAAAGGCGGGGGCAACCGCTTGCGCATCCTTCTCGCCGGTTAGCACCTGCGGCACCGTGGACAGCCACATGATCAGGATGAAAAGGATCACGGTGACGATCCAGGTCCAGGTCGGGCGGCCCTTCCTCGCATGCGTCGTGTTGAACCAGTGGCGGATGGTGACGCCCATCAGGAAGACGAGGGCGGCGATTACCCAGTTATAGGCGGTGCCGAAGGCCAGCGGATAGTGGTTCGACAGCATGAAGAAGATCACGGGCAGCGTCAGGTAGTTGTTGTGGAGTGAGCGCTGCTTGGCGATCGCGCCGTACTTGGCATCGGGCGTGCGCCCGGCGATCAGGTCGGCGACGACGATCTTCTGGTTCGGGATGATGATCATGAAAACGTTGGCCGACATGATCGTTGCCGTAAAGGCGCCGAGATGCAGGAAGGCGGCGCGGCCGGTAAAGAGCTGCGTGTAGCCCCAGCCCATGAAGACGATCACGGCGTAGAGAACCGCCATCAAGCCCCAGGTGTTCTTGCCGAGCGGCGACTTGCACAAGAGGTCGTAGATGACCCAGCCAACCGCAAGCGAGGCGAGCGAGATCAGGATCGCGACCGGAGCGGTAATGTCGAGCACATGGCGGTCGATGAGGAAGAGATCGGCGCCGCCATAGTAGACGATGCAGAGCATCAGGAAGCCGGAGAGCCAGGTAAAATAGCTTTCGTATTTGAACCAGGTCAGGTGCTCGGGCATCTGCGCGGGCGCCACCAGATACTTCTGGATGTGATAGAAGCCGCCGCCGTGAACCTGCCATTCCTCGCCATAGGCGCCGGGCGGAAGGTGCGGCCGCTTCACTAGGCCGAGGTCGAGCGCAATGAAATAAAAGGACGAGCCGATCCACGCAATCGCGGTAATGACGTGAAACCAGCGGGCCGCAAAAGCCAACCATTCCCACGCTATGGCATATTCATACATAGAGTTCCCCTGTTCTTCCCTCGACTCGTCACTTTGCAGAAAGACGCGCCCGGAGGAAAGAGGATTGCGGTTACTCGGAGCTATTGCCGAGAATAACGTAGAGCCGATCACGGTAACGAACTTTTGAAAAGGCGGCGTGCGATCCGTCCGCGCACGCTCGAGGCTCGAAACCTGCCGGTAGAGCCAGGTGGTTCCCTTCATGTTCGTTGAGGAGATCAAGGTTGCGGGAGCGACCTACCCGGAGCATGTCGACGTGGGAGCCGGTGATGGACAGCACCGCCCAACTGCCTTCGTCGCCCTTGTAACCGATCGTGTCGAGTGTCTCGTTGACCTGTCCCGGCCCTCGAACGCGAAGAAAATCCGATCCTGATAAGGCTGCAATACATAAACCATATCAACGCCGTTTTCCGGGCTGCTCACCTTGCGGACCTCGCCGACGTCGATCGCCATCAGATCCTCTACCTGAAGCCTGCGCTCCTGGGCATGCAGCGCGAGCGGCATCGAGACAAAGCATACTAGGCCAACATGTCGACGTTTTTTCATTGGATGCTCTCTGTGCCGGCGACGCTCGGCACTCTAGAGACCGCTTGCCGGCTGTCGAGAGGTGGGCGCGCGAAATGGTACGGCGCCCCGAACAAAGGGGGCTGTCAGCGCCGCTGTGCAGCATGGAAAGTGGCTTGAAATGTCACGTTTCGATTACAATTTCATTTTGAGGCCGTCGGGCTGAGGTGGAAACCGCTTCGTCCCGGCGGCGCTTTCATCAACGGAGATGATGCCCATGCGCAGCATTCTTGTGTGTGTGATGATTGCATTCGCATCCTGTGCTTACGCGCATGATGCGCCGTCGGGCTGGAGCTATGAGCCGTTCTGTTGCAATGGTGACAGCGAGACCGGCGACTGCCAGATGATCCCACCAAAGAGCGTAGCGATCACGCCGCACGGCTATCGAGTGACGCTGCTGCCGGGGGATCACCGGCTTGTCACGCATGCGCATGTGTTCCTTCTTCCCATGGGCAAGGCGATGCGTTCGGGCGATGGCGACTACCATCTCTGCCTGTTCCCGAACGAGGATACGCCGCGCTGTTTCTACGCGCCACAGATGGGCTATTAGCTGCCGTCGATCCCGGCGGCGTTCATTTCCGCAAGAATCCAATTTCGGAATGCCTTGATCTTGGGGACGTTGCGACGGTTCTCCGGATAGGCGAGCCAATAGCCTCGGCCATCGGTGCATTGCAGTTCGAATGGGCGGATCAGCTTCCCGCTTGCAAGCTCTTCCGGATAGAAGTCGGGCGTCAGGATCGCGACACCCTGGCCGGCGACGGCAGCCGCGGCCTCATAGGCCTGAGCGCCGTAGAAGCTTGTGCTTCGCTTCTCGAGGCTGGGAATCGGTACACCAGCTGCGTCCAGCCATTGGTGCCACCAAGGATCAGTGGGATCGAAAATCCGAAGCTTCAATAGGTCGGCGGGCTCATGAATGCCGCCAATGCTTTCCGCGAGTGCCGGGCTCAGCATAGGCGTGAAGTAGACGTCCATCAGTTTGTCCGCCCGCAGGCCGGGCCACTCGCCCCTGCCTGAGCGTATGCCGACATCGACCGCTTCGCGGCCGAAATCGACCAGCGAATCCGAAGTGCTGAGCCGTACGGCGATATTCGGATTGGCGAGCTGAAAATTGCCGAGCTTACGCGCAAGCCATTGGGACGCGAATGTCGCCAGGCAGGTGATCTGTAGCGTTACCTCCGTTTCGCCGCGTGCCTCGGCCATCGCGAGTTGCAGCATTTCGAAGGCTTCTGTGACCTGTGGAGCCAGCCGTTCTCCAGTCTCGGTCAGACTGATGTGACGTGGACGACGCAGGAACAGCGGCTCGCCGACATTCTCCTCCAGCAGCTTTATCTGGTAGCTCACGGCAGTCTGAGTCATGCCGAGTTCTTCGCCCGCGCGCGTAAAACTGCCGAGCCGCGCGACCGCCTCGAAGACCCGCAGGGCGTTCAACGGAAACTGCTTCGACAGCTTCATGGATAAGTTCTCTTTATGTGGTCCGACGATTGTTCGATTGGAATTGCAGCATTTATTGGCGCAATCTGCAACTCAACGGATCAGATTATTGAGGTGAAGTTATGGATTGCGCCGTTATCGAACAAGAGAGCCATGCAAGGGCTGCCGGGACTTCCAGTTGGCTCTCCGGCTTTGGCCGAAGGCTGCTGCGCCGGCTTTCGGAATGGGACAGGTTGGAGCTTGAGGGTATGCCGGATCGCGTGAAGCGCGACCTTGGTTTCATGGATGGACGCGAGCCGCGCTACGACAGGGAGTTCTGGCGGTAGGGCCCGGGATGGGAACGATGGCAGCACCGCGACGTGCTGCCCGTCATGTCAGGCCCTCTTCATCCGCTCGACGGCCATCAGCACCCGCTCGGGCGTTGCCGGTGCATCGAGCTTCGGGCAGACTTTGTAATTTGCGACGCTGGCGACAGCCATCGAAATGGCCTCGAGCACCGAAATCGCCAGCATGAAAGGCGGTTCGCCGACTGCCTTGGAGCGGCCGATCGTGTGCTCGGCATTCTCCGACCATTCGGCAAGCCGTACGTTGAAGACCTTCGGTCGGTCAGAGGCGAGCGGAATCTTGTAGGTTGATGGTGCGTGCGTGCGCAGCCGGCCCTTTTCATCCCACCACAATTCTTCCGTCGTCAACCAACCCATGCCCTGCACGAAGGCGCCCTCGACTTGTCCGATGTCGATCGCCGGGTTCAGAGAACGCCCGACGTCGTGCAGGATATCGGTGCGGTCGATGAGGTATTCGCCCGTCAGTGTATCAATCGATACCTCCGAGCAGGCTGCGCCATAGGAATAGTAGTAGAAGGGCGTGCCGCGGCCGGCGGCCCGATCCCAGTGGATCTTCGGGGTCTTGTAGAAACCGGCAGCCGAAAGCTGGACGCGGGCGAGGTATGCCTGCTTGACGAAATCCGCAAATGCGAACTCCTTGTCGCCAACGCGCACGCGGTTTGGCAGGAAGACGACGTCCGTTGGAGGGACGCCCCACTTGTCGGCGGCAAAGGCGACTAGCCGTTCCTTGATCTGGCGCGCGGCATCGTAGGCGGCCATGCCGTTCAGGTCGGAACCCGAGGAGGCTGCCGTCGCCGAGGTGTTCGGCACCTTGCCTGTTGTCGTCGCCGTGATCTTCACATGCTCGATATCGACCTGGAAACTGTCGGCCAGCACCTGCGCGACCTTGGTGTAAAGACCCTGGCCCATCTCCGTGCCGCCGTGGTTCAGATGGATCGAGCCATCCTGATAGACATGCACGAGCGCGCCCGCCTGGTTGAAGGCGGTCATGGTGAAGGAGATGCCGAACTTCACCGGCGTCAGGGCAATGCCCTTGCGGATGTAGCGGCTATTGCGGTTGAACTCGATGATGGCGTTGCGGCGCGCCTGGTACTCAGCGCCTTCTTCCAGTTCGCCAACGATGCGTTCGAGGATGTTGTCTTCGACTTCCTGGTGGTAAGGCGTCAGTGTGCGGCCAGAGCCGGGCTGGCCGTAGAAATTCAGCTTGCGGATCTCCAGCGGGTCCTTTCCGATCGCATAGGCGATCTCTTCGATGAAGCGCTCGGCCCCGAGCATGCCCTGCGGTCCGCCGAAGCCGCGAAAGGCAGTGTTGGAGACTGTATGGGTCTTCAGCGGTTTCGAGCTTAGATGAACATGCGGATAGAAGTAGCTGGAATCCGCATGAAAAAGAGCGCGGTCCGTGACCGGGCCTGAAAGGTCGGAAGAAAAGCCGCAGCGCGCCGCATAGGTCGCGTCGACCGCGTAAATGCGGCCGTCATCATCGAAGCCGAGTTCGTAGTCGACAAGGAAGTCATGGCGCTTGCCGGTGGCCGTCATGTCCTCATCGCGATCAGGTCGGAACTTGATGGCACGCTTCAGTTTCTTGGCGGCGATCGCTGCCAGGGCCGCGAACTGGTTGCCCTGGGTTTCCTTGCCGCCGAAACCGCCGCCCATCCGGCGGACATTGACGGTGATGGCATTCGACGGAATATTCAGCACGTGACCGACGATATGCTGGATTTCGCTCGGATGCTGGGTGGACGACCAGATGACAACGTCGTCGTCCTCGCCGGGGATGGCCACGGCGATATGGCTTTCCAGATAAAAGTGCTCCTGGCCGCCGATCCGCATCTGGCCATTCAGCCGGCGCGGGGCATTTTCCATTTTCGCCTTCGCATCGCCGCGCTGCAGGGTCATTGGCGTGATGACGAGTGGGCTGCCGTTCTCGAGCGCACCGTCAATATCGCTCCAATGCGGCAGGTCGCGATACTCGATCTTCGCCTTGCGGGCGGCCCGCCGGGCAATCTCGCGCGTCTCGGCGATGACGGCGAAGATCGGCTGGTTGTGGAATTCGACCTTCTTCTCGGCGAGCAGCGGCTCGTCGTGGCTACCGTTGGAACTGACATCATTGGCGCCGGGAACGTCCTTGCCGGTGAGAACCCAGACAACGCCGGGCGTCGCTTCGACCTCCGAGAGATCCATGCTGACGATTTCGGCGTGCGCCCGGTCGGACAGGCCGAGTGCGCCGTGCAACAGGCCGGCGGGCTCCGGAAGGTCGTCGATGTAGTCGGCCGATCCGGTCACATGCTTGTGCGCGGAATCGTGGCGCAAGGCATCGTGCATCGCGCCGTTGATGATGAATTTGGGATCGGCGAAAGTCGACTTGTCCATTATGCCACCTCCTCGAAGCGGTGGAGCTCAGCTGGTGCGCCGGATGTTTCCAGGAAGAAGCGCGTCAACAGGTTCTTCGTCGTCAACTGACGATACTCGGCCGTTGCGCGCCAATCGCTCAGCGGTTGGAAGTCGGCGTCGAACTCTGCACGCACTTCTTCGATCGTTTGTTCGTTCCATGGCCGGCCCATAAGCGCATTCTCGACGTTGCGCGCACGCTTCGGCGTTGCGGCCATGCCGCCGAAGGCGATGCGGATGTCGTTAACGTCGCCTTCGCCGTCCAGCGTCAGATAGAAGGCGCCGAGAACCGCCGTGATGTCTTCATCGCGGCGCTTGGTGATCTTGTAGACCGCAAACTGGGTTTCTTCTGCCGGGTAGGGCACGAAAATGCTCTCGACGAATTCGCCGGGGCGCCGATCCTGCTTGCCGTAGTCGATGAAGAAATCTTCCAGCCGCAGCATGCGCGTTCCGGCCAGGGAGCGCAGCTTCACCGTCGCTCCAAGGGCAATCAACGGTGGTGGCATATCGCCGATCGGCGAACCATTCGCGATATTGCCACCGATAGTACCCATGTTGCGCACCTGATCGCCGCCGATGCGGTTGATGAGGCGGCCAAGCGTCGGAACCTTACCGGCGATAGTCTCGAAGGCGCGGCTGTAGGTGACACCCGCGCCGATCGTGAAGCCGCCGTCGCCAGCGGTGATCGACTGCAGATCGGTCAGATGGTTGATGAAGACGACGGGGTCCAGGACACGCATCTGCTTGGTTACCCAGAGGCCCACGTCGGTCGATCCGGCGACGATCGTGGCGTTCGGCTCTTCGGACAGCACACGGGCCAGCGCGTCCAGTGATCCTGGCAGAATCAGTCGGCCCTCCGCCGTGGTGATCGTGACGGTCTCACTGTTCCGCATCGCCCAGAGGCGCGAGATGATCTCGGAGCGGGTTTTCTCCAGCGGATCAAAGAGCGCGCTCGGGCGGGTGTGGCTCACCTGCTCGGCCGCCTTCACGATCGGCTCATAGCCGGTGCAACGACAGAGATTGCCTTGCAGTGCCTTTTCGATGTCTGCGCGGCTCGGCTTGTCGTTGGAAAGCCAGAGGCCATACATCGACATGATGAAGCCCGGCGTGCAAAAGCCGCATTGCGACCCATGGCAATCGACCATCGCCTGCTGTACCGGATGAAGCGTGCCGTCCTTGGCGGCCACATGCTCGACAGTGACGACATGGGTGGCGTTCAGCGACCCCATGAAGCGAATGCAGGCGTTGACGGACTCATAGTGTAGCTTGCCGTCTATCAGCCGTCCGACAAGGACGGTGCAGGCGCCGCAATCGCCCTCCGCGCATCCTTCCTTCGTGCCGGTCAGCCGGCGCTTCAACCGGAGATAATCGAGAAGCGTCTCGGTCGGCCGGACATCGCCAAGCGTGATGTCCTCGCCATTCAGGATGAAGCGGATGCTGTCGTTCATATTGTTCCCTGGTTTTTATCTTTGTTTTGAATGGTTATGCCGCGGTCCAGCCTCCGTCAATCGAGATGTGGGTCCCGGTCACTTGCCGAGCCTCGTCGCTTGCGAGGTAGAGAGCGAGCGCGCCAATCTCTTCGGCCTTGACGAATTCATGCGTTGGTTGCGCCTTTAGGATCACCTCGGTCTTGACCTGTTCCTCGGTGATGCCGCGCGCCTTGGCCGTATCCGGGATCTGCTTCTCGACGAGGGGCGTCAGCACGTAGCCTGGGCAAATCGCGTTCACGGTTATGCCGAATTCGGCAAGTTCGAGCGCGGCGGTCTTCGTCAGGCCCAATATACCATGCTTTGCCGCGACATAGGCGGATTTGAAGGGTGAGGCGACCAACCCGTGCGCGGAGGCGATGTTGATTACGCGGCCTAGCTTCTTTGCCTTCATCAACGGAATCGCCGCCCGCATCGTGTGAAACGAGCTGGACAAATTGATGGCTATGATCTGGTCCCACTTTTCGATCGGGAAGTCTTCGATCTTCTCGACATGCTGAATGCCGGCGTTGTTGACCAGCACATCCACACTGCCGAAGGTCTTGGCGGCCGTTTCGATCAGATCCGCGATTTCGGTCGGCTTTGTCATGTCTGCCGGATGGTAGATCGCCTTTGCCTCCGAGACTGATTCAAGCTTCTCGACTATCGCCTTGATTTCCTCGGGCTTTCCGAAGCCGTTGATGACGACGTTGTCGCCCTTGCCGGCAAAGGCTGTTGCGATCGCAAGCCCGATGCCGCTGGTGGATCCGGTGACGACGACTGTTCTGGCCATGCGCTTCTCCTCAGGGTGTTTTGCGACGCAATAGAGCTGAGGTTATGCGCAAAGCATCTCTGCTGGCAATTGCGGTCAAGGCAAAACTCCTGTGTCGAAGCGATGGCGGGTTCTTTCCTCAATCGCCCTCCTGTCCTATTGATTTCTCCCGACAATCACGATCAGCGGGAGGGCTGGCATGAGCGGGTATGTTCTGGCAATCGATCAGGGGACGACGTCGACACGGGCGATCGTCTTCGACGGCGAGACGAAGATCGCCGGTGCGGGCCAGAAGGAGTTCCGCCAGATCTATCCGCGATCCGGTTGGGTCGAGCACGATCCAGAGGAAATCTGGGATTCCGTCATCTCGACGATCAAGATGGCGATCCGTGAGGCCAGGATCACGGCAAAGGACATTGCGGCGCTTGGCATTACCAACCAGCGCGAGACGGTTGTGGTCTGGGAACGCGAGAGCGGCAAGCCGATCCACAACGCGATCGTCTGGCAGGATCGCCGCACCGCAAGCTATTGCGACAAGCTGAAGAGACAGGATCTCGAAAAGACTTTTACGAAGAAAACCGGCCTTCTCCTCGATCCGTATTTCTCCGGCACCAAGCTTTCGTGGCTGCTCGCGAACGTCAAGGGCGCACGGGCACGCGCCGCCAAGGGCGAATTGTGCTTCGGCACGGTCGATACGTTCCTGATCTGGCGGTTGACCGGCGGCAAGGTGTTCGCGACCGATGCGACGAACGCCTCTCGCACGCTGATGTACAACATTGCCGACAACACGTGGGACAGGGATCTCCTCGACATCCTGCGCGTTCCGGTAGCCATGCTGCCCGAGGTAAAGGACTGCGCCGACGATTTCGGCACGACCGAGAAAGCAATCATCGGAGCGGAGATCCCGATCCTCGGCGTCGCCGGGGATCAGCATGCGGCGACCATCGGGCAGGCCTGCTTCGAGCCGGGCATGATGAAGTCGACCTACGGCACCGGCTGCTTCGCTCTGCTCAACACCGGCAGCGACATGGTTCGCTCGAAGAACCGGCTGTTGACGACGATCGCCTATCGGCTGAATGGCGAGACCACCTACGCGCTCGAAGGCTCGATCTTCATCGCGGGAGCCGCGGTGCAGTGGCTTCGCGACGGGCTTGGCATCATCGATACCGCCTCGCGCACCGGCGAGCTGGCCGATGCCGCGGATCCGACGCAAGAGGTCTACCTGGTTCCCGCCTTCACCGGCCTCGGCGCGCCGCATTGGGATGCCAACGCCCGTGGGGCGATCTTTGGCCTGACGCGCAACAGTGGGCCGAAGGAATTCGCTCGGGCCGCGCTCGAGGCGGTCTGCTACCAGTCCCGCGATCTGCTCGATGCCATGCACAAGGATTGGAAGGGCGGCGTGGAGAGCACCGTCCTTCGTGTCGATGGCGGCATGGTCGCCTCCGACTGGACGATGCAGCGGCTTGCGGACATTCTCGACGCGCCTGTCGATCGGCCGGTCATCCTCGAAACCACGGCGCTTGGCGCTGCCTGGCTTGCCGGCAGCAAGGCCGGTGTCTGGCCGGACCGCGTTGGGTTTGCCAAGAGTTGGAAACGCGACCGCCGTTTCGAACCAAGCTTGGACGAGAAGACGCGTGCGGCGAAGCTGAAGGGATGGCGGAGTGCCATCAAACGCACGCTTGCCGACGTCTGACGAGCGTGGTCCCGTTCGCTGAGGGTGCAGGTAGGTCGGCTATTCCTCGATCTCGCCAGCGGCTCGGCTCATGCGATGCTCGAGAAAAGTCAAACGGTTCTCCTTGATGGCTTGCAGGGCGGACATGTCGCTGCCCGCTATCTTCAGGTGTGGCAGATGCTCTCGGTAAACGAGTTCGAATATTGCGGCGCGCGTGCCCGGATCGACAGGGTTGGCCTCGTAGACGGGTAGGTCCGCGTGGATCGAGGGGCGGCCCGTCGCCTGTTCGACGCGCGTGGAATAGACTGGCTTGCCTTTGATCCGCGTTGTCGTTGCCGACATGTCGGCGCAGATTTCAAGCGCCTGCAGGATCGTAAACCTCTCCTGTCTTGTGGGCAGAACAAACCGGTGCATGATGTCCATCGAGCGGCCACTGTCGCTCAGGTTGGCGATGATGGCGAGATCGCCGAGACGGATCATGATGGTTTGCGTTTCGTGCACGGTGACGAAGTCGAAGTCCTCACGATAGCGATCGTCGTCAATCGCCAGGATGACGATCGAGCCCAACACCTCTGGCGCGATATGCGCGCCGGTGTAGGGGGACCTGGCGAGGCAATGAATGTGATGCAGCGTCGCCCAGTCGGTGTTCTTGTCTTGCATCACCGCTTCCACGCGGTGATCGGGGTTGATCGGGATGGCGCCGTCCTTGATCAGGAACTTCAGGAAGATCCAGGAAAGCCAGGCAAACAGCAGGCGTTGTGTGTCACCGTCGAGATGGCGCAGAAGTTTCGAGTGTCCGCCTTCCATTAATCGCCGCACCGGTTGTTCAAGCTTTCTTCCGAGCATCGAATTGCAGTCCTTGCAGCAGGGGATCGTGTGGCGACCGTATCGCCGACCATGGTATTCGTGCGGCAGGCTGACCTCCTTGTCGTAGAGGTCGTACTTCCGCAGGATCCACTTGGGCAGGACGTGTTCCCGGTTGACCACTCTACTGTCGAGGGGTTCGCAGCAGATCAGGCACCGTGTCTTTTTGCTGACGAGGTCAATGAAGGTGTCGGTATCGATGTAGACCTTGGGGTCATTCAAATACGGTGAAGGCGTCATGTCCTTGTCTCCCGTCGGATCGATGAGGATAATATGCACCGAGTTTCCCGTCAGGTCGCGTGAAACTGCGGCGTGTTCGGACTTGCCTGTTTCAGTCACGGAGGAGTTGGCATGGTTGCGGTCACGGTGGAGCTGCGGAATGTCGAGGGTACGCAAGCGGCGATGGAGTGGGCCGGTCCGCACACCATCATTGTCGATCGTCCGGAGGGGAAGGCCGGTGGGCAGGGGCTCGGCTTCAACGGCGCACAGCTTTTGGCGCTGGCGCTCGGCGGGTGCTTCTGCAACGACCTGCGCTATGTCGCCGAAGAGATGGGCGTCTTGCTTGGCAGGATTGCGGTCTCGGTAGTCCTGGAGCTCGAGGGGAGCCCGCTGCTCGCCAAATCGGCCAAGATGACCGTTCTCTGCGAAAAGCAGGATGGCGACGGCGCCGAACGTGTGATCGAACGGGCGAAGGAGGTCTGCATGGTCGCCAATTCGCTGGGGCGTGGGGTTGCAGTTTCGATTGAGCATGCCGCCTAGTCTAGGCCCTATAGCCGGAACTGAAGCGGGCACGACGGGCAGTGACGGGTTGAGATGACCGCCAGCAAAGGCTATGAGCTGCCGACCGCAAGCGGCTTCCGCAAACCAACAAGGGCGCATCCTGCATGACTCCAGAGTTCCTCGTCACTCATTCCGGTGGCTTCCATGCGGATGAGGTGCTGTCGAGCGTCATCCTCACCCGGCTCTTCCCGCAGGCTCGAGTGATCCGCAGCAGGGCGCCGGAGTGGATCAAGCCGGGCGCCGACCGCATCATCTATGACGTCGGCGGCGCGTATGATGCCTCTCAGCGTATCTTCGACCACCATCAGCGTGGCGCACCGCTGCGTG
This sequence comes from Rhizobium sp. 57MFTsu3.2, assembly GCF_012932765.1. Lineage (NCBI taxonomy): Bacteria > Pseudomonadati > Pseudomonadota > Alphaproteobacteria > Hyphomicrobiales > Rhizobiaceae > Rhizobium > Rhizobium sp. 57MFTsu3.2. The sequence goes on along the minus strand of NZ_JDWI01000020.1, from coordinate 80,922 downwards.
ACGATGGGCAGCCCTACAGTTCGTTCGGCCTGGTCTGGAAGCACTACGGCCACGACTATCTTGTTGTCACCGGCATTCCAGAGGCTCACGTCGCGGCCTTGCATGCCTCGTTCGACCTCACCTTCGTGCTGCCGGTCGATCTGACTGACAATGGTGCGCTCAGCCCGTCCGGACCGCTGGCCGGGCTGACGCTACCGACCTTGCTGGAAACCTTGAAGCCGGTGTTCGACGAAACGGACGCGAATGCCGATGATCGCAGATTTCAGGATGCCGTCGCCATCGCCCGCAGTTTCGTCGAGGCGAAGATCGCTCAAAGCGCCGCCAAACTGCGGGCAGAGACGCTCGTGCTTCAGGCGATAGAGCGTACGGGGCAGGGGCGCGTGCTCGAACTTCCGATGGGAATGCCTTTCCGTCCCGCGATCGTCAAGGCGGGCGCCGATCACCTGCTCTTTGTCGTTCATCCGCGAGAAAGGGATTGGTGCGTCACCGGCATTCGCCGCGGGGACGAGGGGTTCGAACTTCGTGCGGATCTGCCTGCTGCCTGGGCCGGCCTGACCAATCACGATCTGGAGGCCGTTTGCGGCGTCGATGGCGCAACCTTCTGCCACAACGGCCGATTCGTCGCTGCAGCCAAGACACGCGAGGCCGCGTTAGCGATGGCCGAGCTGGCCGTGCAGGAGGCCATCAACGTCGGATCAGGCTGACTAGATGGAGAGGAGATAGCTGGCGCTCGTCAGGCCCGACCGTTTTAGCAAGAAAGGCTGCGACCGCAGACGTCGTCCGTTTGCCGCATTCGGCACGCCGGCCCCTGCCGTCAGGGCGGCGGCATCTCCTTTTGCGCGCTGCAATTTTTTGCTGCGTTCTGTCGGATGTCACGCTACTCCTTCGTCATTCAGGAAGAGGAGTAAGACATGCTTTATGCAATCCTTTGTTACGCCAATGAAGAAACGGTGTTCTCCTGGACCAAGGAGGAGGAAGACGCCGTGATGGCGAAGCTTTATGCGGTTCAGGCACCTTTGGCCGAGCGCGGCAAGCTTGGTCCTGTCGGCCGGCTGATGCCGACGACAGCGGCGACCACCGTGCGCAAGGGCAAGGAGGAACCGCTCGTTCTCGATGGCCCCTTCGCGGAAACGAAGGAAGCACTCCTCGGTTTTTACGTGGTTGATTTCGACACTCTGGAGGAAGCCGTTGCGTTTTCCAAGGAGCTCTCCACGGTCAACCCGGGTTCTACCTCTTACGAAATTCGGCCGTTCTACGTGTTCCGACCGGGAGTTTCTTCGGCATGACAGACATTGCCTGGATCGACGTGACGCTTGCTTCGGCCCGACCGAAAGCGCTTGGTGCGCTGCTCAGATATTTCCGCGATCTCGATATCGCGGAGGAGGCCTTCCAGGAGGCCTGTTTGCGCGCCATCCGTACCTGGCCGGACAAGGGGCCGCCGCGCGATCCGACGGCATGGCTGATCTTCGTCGGCCGCAACAGTGGCATCGACGCCGTGCGCAAGCGTTCGAAGACGCAGGCACTTCCTGATGAAGAACTGATCTCCGATACCAGCGATGCTGAGAGCGATATTGCCGAACGGCTTGATGATTCCAACTATCGCGACGATATCCTGCGGCTGCTCTTCATCTGCTGCCACCCGGATCTGCCGGCGACGCAACAGATCGCATTGGCGCTGCGCATCGTCTCGGGCCTGTCAGTACAGCAGATCGCGCGTGCCTTTCTTGTTGGCGAAAGCGCGATGGAGCAGCGGATCACGCGGGCCAAGGCTCGCGTTGCCAAGGCCGGTGTACCCTTCGAGACGCCGGACGCGCAGGAGCGGGCCGAGCGGCTCTCGATCGTCAGCACAATGATCTACCTGATCTTTAACGAGGGCTACAGCCAGGCGGATCCGAAGCACGACGCCTGTGCGTTCAGCGACGAGGCGATCCGGCTCGCGCGGCTCCTGCTGCGCATCTTCCCCGGCGAGCCTGAACTGATGGGTCTGCTCGCATTGATGCTCCTGCAGATCTCGCGGCGCCAGGCCCGTTTCAACGGTGAGGACGATATCGTGCTGCTCGAGGATCAGGATCGTTCGCTGTGGAACCGCGAGCTGATCAACGAGGCGCTGGCGCTGCTCGACAAGGCGATCCGCCATCGCCAACCGGGGCCTTACCAGCTGCAGGCGGCGATCGCTGCCCTGCATTCGCGGGCCAGGCGCGCCGAGGATACGGACTGGGAAGAGATCGAGCTGCTTTATCGGGCGCTGGAGCGTGTTCAACCGTCGCCGGTCATTACGCTCAACCGCGCCGTCGCCGTCTCCAAACTCAAAGGGCCGGACGTGGCGCTGGCACTCGTCGAAACGCTTGGCGAGAAGCTCGATGGCTACTTCTACTATCACGGCCTGCGTGGCGGTCTGCTGAAGCAGATCGGTCGTGCCCGCGAGGCGCACGAGGCCTTCGATCGCGCCATAGCACTTGCTCATTCGGCAGCGGAAGCCGCGCATATCCGCCAGCAGATCGACAGCCTCGCCCATGGGGCCGCGCAGCCGATCGCCAAATAATTCCAGAAATAATTGCGCCGGGTTGTCGGAACCGGAAAACCTCCCACGTCCTTGTAACAACTTGATCGAAAACAGGTTTCACTCAATAGGAGGAATGCCGAGATGACCGCAGAAGCCCAACACGAACTGGTTCTCGTCCGGGAATTCGACGCTCCGCGCGAGAAGATCTTCAAGGCCTGGACCGATCCTGTCCTGATGAAGGAATGGTTCGTACCACGTCCCTGGACCCTTGCTGATGTGAAAGTCGATGCACGGCCGGGCGGCTCGAACCTCATCGTCATGCGCAGCCCCGAGGGCCAGGAATTTCCGAACCGCGGTGTCTATCTGGAGATCGTCGAAAACGAGAAGATCGTCTTCACCGATGCGTTCACCAGCGCCTGGGTGCCATCCGAAAAGCCGTTCTTCGTCGGCATCATCCTGCTCGAAGACCTCGGCAACGGCCGGACGAAATATACCGCGAAGGCGCGGCACTGGACTGCGGCCGACAAGGAACAGCACGAGCAGATGGGCTTCCACGAAGGCTGGGGCAAATGCGCCGACCAGCTCGCCGAGCTGCTGCCCAGGATCTGAGACTAGAATCGAAACAGGGGGATAGAGGCATGTCTGCAATTGTTGATTCAACTGCCGGGCTTCCGCGCTGGCAGACCGTCACCGGCACTGTCATGAGCGGGCTGATCGTGGCCTTCCTGGTGTTCGACGGCGCGATCAAGCTGGTGCCGATCGTGCCGGTCACGGAGACTATGACGGCGCTCGGTTATTCGGGCGACCCGATGCTTGCTCGCGGCCTCGGTTCCCTGACGCTGTTGTGCGCGCTGCTCTATGCAATTCCGCGGACGTCGGTGCTCGGCGCAATCCTACTCACCGGTCTGCTCGGAGGCGCGATAGCGACGCATCTGCGTGTCGGGAGCCCGGTCTTTTCCCATCTGCTGTTCGGCGGCTATCTCGGGCTCATTGCATGGGGTGGCCTTTATCTCAGATACGAAGCCGTTCGGAAAATGATTCCATTCAGGCGCTGAAACCGTTGATTTCAGAATCAAAGTTCCGCCGCGATCCCAGGTCGCGGCGGTACTGCTTATCGATATTTTTCGAACGATCGGTTCCAGAATTTATGTTTGCCCTGAGGCCGCTCAGTCCTTATCTCCATCAGTAGATACAACGGGATGCGAGCGATGGAACTGGGCCTCTACACCTTTGCCGACGTGAACCCGAACCCGAGCCGAAGCAAGGGTGAGGAAGGGGCCGAGCGGCTGAAGCATCTGATCGATGAAATCGAACTCGCGGACCAGGTGGGGCTCGACGTATTCGGATTGGGCGAGCACCACCGGCCCGATTATGCGGCCTCGGCTCCGGCAGTCGCTCTCGCGGCCGCTGCGATGAAAACGAAGAACATCAGGCTGACCAGCGCAGTGACCGTGCTGAGTTCAGACGATCCGGTTCGGGTCTTCCAGCAGTTCGCAACACTCGACCTGCTTTCGAACGGGCGTGCCGAGATCATGGCCGGACGAGGCTCGTTCATCGAGTCCTTCCCGCTGTTCGGCTACAATCTCGAGGACTACGACCAACTGTTCGAGGAAAGGCTCGACCTGCTGATGGCCCTCCGCGACGAGGAAGTGGTCACCTGGTCGGGTGAATTGCGTGCGCCGATCAATGGGCGTGGCGTTTACCCGCGGCCGCTGCAGGACCCCTTGCCCTTGTGGATCGCCGTTGGTGGCACGCCGCAATCGGTTGCGCGCGCGGGCGCGATGGGCTTGCCAGTGGCACTGGCGATCATCGGCGGCGAGCTGCGCCGTTTCGCGCCGCTGTTCGACCTCTATCGCGAGGCGGCTCGCCGAGCCGGGCAGGAGGCATCGAAGCTCAAGACCAGCATCAACGTGCACGGCTTCATCGCCGATACGACGGACGCTGCTGCCGATCAGTTCTACGGCCCGCAGGCCGAGGTCATGAACCGAATTGGCCGCGAGCGCGGCTGGGGGCCGACGAACAGGGCGCATTTCGACATGTCCCGCGGACCTAGCGGCGCGCTCTTCGTGGGCGATCCGGAATTGGTCGCGGAGAAGATCATCGCGCACCATCGGTTGTTCAAGAACGACCGTTTCCTGCTGCAGATGGCGATCGGCTTGATGCCCCACGACCAGATCATGCGCGGGATCGAACTCTACGGCACGAAAGTCGCGCCGCTCGTCAGAAAGGCATTGACTGAAAGCGACGAAGAGGCGAAAGCCACCGCCTGAAGCTGGAGCATGATGCCGTAAAGGATGAATTGGATTCTGAACGCCGTCGTGCTCTCATCGTGATCGAGAGCCGGCCGACCGGCCGAAGAAGGCCGGGTGGACATTCATGATCATTGAAAGCGAAGACGAACTCCTCAAGCTAAAGGAAATCGGGCGAATCTGCGCCAATGCCCTGCAAGTGATGAGCGCATCGCTTGAACCGGGTATCACGACCCTGGAGCTCGATCAGATCGGCCGCAAAGTGTTGGAAGATGCCGGTGCGCGTTCTGCGCCCGAACTTTGCTACCAGTTTCCCGGTGCGACCTGCATCAGCGTCAATGAGGAAATCGCCCACGGCATTCCAGGCCCGCGCGTCATTCGCCCGGGGGATCTGGTCAATATCGATGTCTCAGCGGAGAAGGACGGATTCTTTTCCGACACCGGCGCGTCGTTCAGTGTTCCGCCGCACAGGTCCAAGATCGAAAAGCTCTGCCGCGACGGCAAAAGGGCGCTGTGGGTTGGGCTTAACCAGGTGAAACCGGGCGAGCCGCTGGCCAAGATCGGGCAGGCTGTCGGCGCCTTCGCCCTGAAGAATCGCTATACGCTCGTTGCCAATCTGGCGAGCCACGGGATCGGCCGTTCGCTGCACGAGGAGCCGGCCGAGCTCTCGACCTGGCCGGATCCGTCCGAGAAGCGAATGATCACGGAAGGCCTCGTCTTCACGGTCGAGCCGTTCCTCTCGCTCGGCGCAACATGGGCGGAAGGCGGCGACGACGCCTGGACGCTCTACGCGGACCCGGAGGCCCCGACCGTGCAATACGAGCACACGGTCGTCGCCACGCGAAATGGCCCGCTGATCCTGACGCTGCCGGAAGGCGGCGCCTGAGGCCTCACTCGCCCGAACGTCCGCCGGCAAGAATTTCGCCGGCCGCGCGCTCCAGAATGCCGGCGATGCGCTTGGCCTCGTCCTTCGACCAGGGAAAGCGGAGCCGGAGGGCCGATTTCAGTAGCATTCGTGCAGCTGCGACTTCGCTTTTGTCTTCCGGAAATGCGTCCTCGTCCCGATCGCCATTGCGGCTTTCTGGGTCGAAAATCTTGCGGACATGCGCCATCTTCGCGCCGATTTTCTCCAGCTTTCCGAGCGTCATGTCGATCATCGACTGGTTCTCCTCGACGAGCCTGCGGCCGCTCTCCGTGATGCGGTAGAGCTTCTTGGTGCCTTCGCTCTCCACGTCGGCAAGGCCGGTTTCTTCCAGGTAGGTTAGCGCCGGATAGATTACGCCGGGGCTTGGAACATAGAAGCCGCCCGAACGCTCTTCCAAGAGCTTGATCAATTCGTAGCCGTGGCGGGGCTGCTCCACCAGCAAGGCCAGGATCACCAGTTGCAGGTCGCCTGATGCGAATTTCCGCCCCATGCGAAAACCGCCACCACCCATCATTCCGCCTCTAAAACCTCTCATAGGTCACTCCTAAGATGTATCTTTCACTATGTCGTAAAACATATATCGTAAGATAGTCGCTTTCAAGGGCTGGCTTTATGATTTCGTGAGATTGATCAATCGATCAGAAATTCTTGATTGTCGGCGCCGTGTTGCAGCGCGATAAACACGCCATGTTGGCACGCAATGAAACTTTCCCCGAAAACTTGTTTCGAACTGGCCTTGCAGGCGCCATCGCCATGGCCGCCGCGATGGGCTTTGGACGCTTTTCCTACACGCCGATCCTGCCGAGCATGATCAGCGGCGTGCCGCTCTCGGCCGCCGATGCCGGCTTCATCGCCTCTGCGAACTTCGTCGGCTATCTGGTGGGCGCTGTTCTCGCCGCCTACGGGTGGGCAACAGGATGTGAGCGCAAGGTCGCACTCCTTGCGCTTGCGGCGACAGCATTGCTTCTTGCTGCCATGGCCACGACGACATCCGTCATGGTCTTTGCAGTCATCCGCTTCCTGGCGGGTGTTGCGAGTGCCTTTGCTCTCGTATTCAGTTCGCAGATTGTACTTAGCCACGGAGCCATGGCCGGTAACGACCATGTGCAGGCAGCCCATTTCGGCGGCCCGGGTGCCGGCATCGCGCTTTCATCGGTGATGGTTCTGCTGGTCGGGTTGTTCTTTGATGGAAGCAGCGACGCCTGGCGGGCGTCCTGGGTTGGAGGCGCGATCTATTCGGCTCTCAGCCTGCTGGCAGTCTGGTGGCTGCTGCCGTCGGGCCCGGCTGCCGCGGCACAGACCGGCAAGGAACCGCGGATCGCTTGGAGCCTGCCGATGCTGCTTGTCACGGCGTCCTATGGCCTGTTCGGGTTCGGCTATGTGATTACAGGCACATTTCTGGTGACGATCGCGCGCATGGATGCCGCCGGGCCGATGGTTGAGTTTCTCTGCTGGTTCATCGCCGGCCTGACAGCTTCGGTCGCGCTTTTTGCATGGAAGCCGTTCGTCCGTCCGCTAGGATTGGGCTGGGTCTACGTGGCGGCGCTGCTTATCGAGGCGGTCGGTGTGTTGGCGACTGTTCTACTGCCGCACTCTGTTGCGCCGCTGATTGGGGGAGCGTTGTTTGGAGCGACCTTCCTCGCGATCACCGCCTATGGCCTGCAGATCGGCCGTAAACTTTCGCCGGCCAGCCCGCGCCGGATATTGGCGACGATGACGGCAGCATTCGGAGTCGGGCAGATTGTGGGCCCCATTGTTGCTGGCTGGATGGCAGAGCGAACCGGCAGCTTTACGACGCCGACTTACGCTGCCGCGGCGGCGCTGCTGGTGTGCGCAATGCTGGTGATGCCGGTCGCCAAAAAGCTGTCATAGCGCGTTACAAGTGCGTAACAATGGGGTGAGGCCATTGCCGCTCTTTGCGAACTGCCGTAGTTTTCGCCGCAATCTGTCTGTTTAGAGACACCGAAGACTCCAGTTCAGGAAAGCAAGCTCTCCCGTGTTCGTATCGTATTTCCCCAGGCCCAGGCTTTTCTTCATCTCAGCTGTTGCTTGGGCACTTCTGGCCGTTCTCTTTTGGTATTTCGTGGGTTCCGGCCTAGGCTCGGTGATCGGCCTCCCGCCGCTGGCTCCAGGGGCGGAGGCTCCAATCGGTGTTTCGGTCTTCTGGTCGGCTCCGTTCCTTTGGTTCTACATCTATTATGCTTTGGCCGTGGCGCTCTTCGCCGCCTTCTGGTTTACCTACAGCCCGCATCGCTGGCAGATGTGGTCGGTGCTCGGCTCGGCACTGATCATCTTCAACACCTACTTTTCGGTTCAGGTGAGCGTCGCCATCAATGCGTGGTATGGACCGTTCTATGACCTGATCCAGCAGGCGCTCGCAAAGACGGCGCCGGTGACCGCAATGCAACTCTACCTCGGCATGTTGGGCTTTGCCGGCATCGCCTTCGTGGCGATCACCGTCGGCGTGCTCAACCTCTTCTTCGTCAGCCATTGGATCTTCCGCTGGCGCACGGCGATGAACGAATACTACATGGCACACTGGCCGAAGCTCAGGCACATCGAGGGCGCCTCGCAGCGTGTCCAGGAAGACACGATGCGCTTTTCCTCCACGGTCGAAAGCCTTGGCGTCAGCCTCGTCAGCTCGGTCATGACGCTGATCGCCTTTCTGCCGGTGCTATTCAAGATCGGCGCTAATATCACCGAGTTGCCGCTGATCGGCGAGGTGCCGCACGCGCTCGTCTGGGCCGCAATCTTCTGGTCGATCTTCGGAACAGTCTTCCTCGGATTGGTCGGCATCAAGCTGCCGGGCCTCGAGTTCCGCAACCAGCGCGTCGAAGCCTCCTACCGCAAGGAACTCGTCTACGGCGAAGACCATGCCGACCGCGCGACGCCGCCGACTGTCGCCGAGCTTTTCGCCAATGTGCGCCGCAACTATTTCCGGCTCTATTTCCACTACATGTATTTCAACGTCGCCCGCATCTTCTATCTGCAGGCGGATAACCTCTTCAGCCTGATCGTGCTCGTGCCGTCGATCGTCGCCGGCAAGCTGACGCTCGGCTTGATGACGCAGATCAACAACGTCTTCGACCAGGTGCGCGGCTCGTTCCAGTATCTCGTCAATTCCTGGACGACCATCGTCGAGCTGTTGTCGATCTACAAGCGCCTTCGCACCTTCGAATCCGCGATCGAAGGCGAGCCGCTGCCGGATATCGACCAACGCTATCTGGAGCGCGAGGCTGGCATCGTTCACGCCGACGGCTAGAGTCGTCGGCTGTGAGGCCCTCTTAGGCGAACCGCATCGCTGTTCTCGCGCGAGCCTTTGCGGCCACTTCTTCACGGTCACGAGGAGGCTGGGAAGTCTCCAGTGAATCAAGCAACTCGTGGGCGCATTTCGCGATCGAATTGACCGCACGTTCGAACGCCGCCTCATTGCGTTTCGATGGTTTGGTCGTTCCGCTCAGCTTCCGCACGAACTGAAGCGCCGCATCATGGATCTCCTCGTCCGTTGCTGGCGGATCGAAATTGAAGAGGGGTTTGATATTCCGGCACATGACTAGCTCCCGGTCGTCTTCTCTCCGCCACTACGAGGAGGGTGGCGTAGGACAGAAGGTAGTCGCGTAAGCGCTAATTGCAAACGGACCAGATGGCCGCGCCGGCAAAAGGCGGAAGGGATGGCAATGCCTGCTTAAAGACCCGATGTTTGCGTCTGGTCCTGCAGCTTACCCCGCGCTTCGATCATCGGGATCGCCTCCGAATAGCTGACGCAGGCTACGTCCGCGCGACGGCAGACATCGCTGACCAGCCGGTCGAGCGCGCGCCAATAGGCGCCGCCGTTCATCTCGACGAAGTGAAAGCCCAGCTGCAGCGGGATGCGGCTGCCTGAATACTGCTTGTCGAAGGCTTCCTTGAAGGCGGCATAGGAGCGGTCTTCGAATGCCTTCGAATCGGCCTTGTCTTCCTCGCCGTTGGAGTGGCGAACGAAGAGGTTGTAGTCCATGCCGATGATCGGTTTTTCGCGCGGGCCCTCGGGGATCAGTGGCAGGCCGAAGCGGATGATGCCGTTTTCCTCGACCGGCAGGGTCGGCCCCTTGGTCACCAGGCTGGCGTCATAGGTGAAACCGGCCTTCCTTTCCGCGGCGATCATATCGGCGCCCGGCGTTGCCGAGAGATAGGGCGCGCGGAAGCCGTGGATGCCATGGTCGACCAGATCCTGCCAGCCCTTGGGTTCTTCGAGGTCGACGCTCTTCCAGGCATTCTTCAAGGTGGCGTGGAAGGTGGCGAACTCCTTGCCCCAATCTGCCTCGCTCCACTGCCGTCCATCGAAGTGGCCGCAGGCGTGGCTCGAGATGTCGTGCCCCTCGAGGTGGGCGTGCCAGATGTTGCCGAGCCGCTCGCGAATCTCGTCGTCGCCCTGGGCAAAGCCGACATTGGATTTGCCAAGCTTCTGGTGCGGCGCCTGATAGGCCTTCTTGGTCGCCTGGTTCATCAGGAAGGTGCAGGAGAGGAAGTAGGTGAAATGGGCCCCGTTCTTGGCGGCCATCTCACGGCTTTTCTGCCAGAGCGCATTGTCGTGCGCACCGTCGAACGAGATCATCACCAGCTGTTTCGGCTGGTCGACAGCGCCAGCTGTGCCTGGAATAAACAAAGAGAGGGCGAGGGAGGCCTGGAAAAAAGAACGAAACATGGACACCGCGAGAATTTGTTTGCGGCTTTCCTGTTACAGAAATGCGGCGAAGCTGCGGTGACGCTGGCGTTTTTGCGCGGCTCCGGCTAAGTCTCGGAAAACGCACAGGAGATCGCCATGACATTGCTTATCGTCGGCATCATCATTTTCCTCGGACTTCATCTCATACGCGTCATCGCGCCCGGCTTTCGACAGTCCATGATCGATAGTCTCGGCGAGAACGGCTGGAAGCTGGCGTATTCCATCGTCAGCATTCTCGCGCTGATCCTGCTGATTTACGGCTTTGGTCAGGCCCGTCAGGTGACCGGCTTGCTCTACACGCCGCCGGTCTGGATGGCGCACATCACCCTGACCCTGATGCTGCTCGCAATGATCTGTCTGGTCGCCTCGCTGCTGCCGGCGGGGTATATCGCCGTCAAGGCGAAGCATCCGATGGTGCTTTCGGTGAAGATCTGGGCCTTCTCGCACCTGCTGGCCAATGGCGAGACCTCTTCGGTACTGCTGTTTGGTGCTTTCCTGGCATGGGGTGTGATCCTGCGGATTGCGCTGAAGCGTCGTGAGCGCGCCGGCGAGCTCACCCTTCGTCCGTTCGTCTCGGGCAAGTATGATCTCTATGCCGTCATCATCGGCGCGATCGCCTGGGCGCTCATCACGTTCAAGCTGCACGAGCTATTGATTGGCGTGGCTCCGATCGTTATGTGACGAATCTTTCCAATCCCCCTTACAACTGCTGAAAAATGGGGTAGAAGGCGCCACAATGTGCGTGCAACCCGCATGCCGAAGCATATCCGCGGCCGGAGACGAGAATGGCATTCAACGACGACAGCTTCATTCGTGAAGTTAATGAGGAACTGCGTTCCGACCAGGTGAAAGGCGCATGGCGCCGGTTCGGCCGCTACCTGATCGCGCTCGCCGTCCTGATCGTTCTCGGCACCGTCGGCTACAAGGTCTATGAATATTGGGACGACAACCAGTCCTCCGGCGCGGGTGACAAGTTTATCGCTGCCATGAAACTCGCCGACGAGAACAAGCACGATGAGGCGCTGGCAGCGCTTGAGACGCTCGAAAAGGAAGGCCACGGAGCCTATCCGATCCTCGCGCGGATGCGTGCCGCAAGCGTCCTCGCCCAGAAGGGCGATACGGCGGGTGCTGTGGCGGCCTTTGAGGTGATCGGCAAGGATAACGCCGCGCCGGCAGCTGTGCGCGATGCCGCCAGAATGCGCGCCGGCTGGCTGCTGATCGAAGGTGGCACCTACGAACAGGTCTCGGCCCAGGTTGAGGAAATGGCTGTTCCCGGCAACGCCTTCCGTCACTCCGCCCGCGAAGCACTCGGCCTTGCTGCCTACAAGGCTGGCAACATGCCGCAGGCACGCCAGTGGTTCCAGGCGATCGCCGACGACGCGCAGAGCCCGCGCAATGTTGCCAATCGCGCCCAGATGATGCTTGATAACATCACCGCATCCGGCAAGGCGCCCGCCGCACAGGGCTGAAAGTAAGGAATATCAATGAGCTTCACGGTCGCCATCGTCGGTCGCCCGAATGTTGGCAAGTCGACGCTTTTCAACCGCCTGGTTGGGAAGAAGCTGGCGCTTGTCGACGACACGCCGGGTGTCACCCGCGACCGTCGCCCCGGCGAGGCGCGGCTCGTCGACCTGCGTTTCACCATCGTTGATACCGCCGGTCTTGAAGAGGCCCATGAAGAGAGCCTGCAGGGCCGCATGCGCGCCCAGACCGAAGCGGCGATCGATGAAGCCGACCTTTCTCTGTTCGTCGTCGATGCCAAGACGGGCCTGACGCCTGTCGACACGGCGCTCGCGGAAATGCTGCGTCGTCGCGGCAAGCCGGTCGTGCTCGTGGCCAACAAGTCGGAAGCTCGCGGCTCGGACGCTGGGTTTTACGACGCTTATTCGCTCGGCCTTGGCGAGCCGACTCCGATCTCGGCGGAGCACGGGCAGGGGATGCTCGATCTCAGGGATGCGATCGTTGCCGCGCTTGGCGAAGACCGGGCGTTTCCGCCGAAGGAAGATGTCGCCGTCACCGACGTCGATATCCCTCAGTCGTCCGGCGAGGAAGGCGAGGAAGAGGAAGAACCCGTATACGACGACACCAAGCCGCTGCGTGTGGCGATCGTCGGCCGCCCGAATGCCGGCAAGTCGACCCTGATCAACCGCTTCCTGGGTGAGGACCGGTTGCTGACCGGACCGGAAGCCGGAATCACACGCGACTCCATCTCGGTTGAATGGGACTGGCGCGGCCGCACCATCAAGATGTTCGACACGGCAGGCATGCGCCGCAAGGCCAAGGTGATCGAGAAGCTGGAAAAGCTTTCGGTTGCAGATACGCTCCGCGCCATCCGCTTCGCCGAACTTGTCGTCATCGTCTTTGACGCGACGATCCCCTTCGAGAAACAGGATCTGCACATCGTCGATCTCGTGCTGCGCGAGGGCCGGGCTGCCGTGCTCGCCTTCAACAAGTGGGACATGATCGAGGAGCCGCAGGCGGTTCTCGCGGACCTGCGCGAAAAGACCGACCGGCTGCTGCCGCAGGCGCGAGGAATCCGCGCCGTACCGATCTCCGGCCAGACGGGTCGCGGGCTCGACAAGCTGATGCAGTCGATCATCGATACGGACAAGGTCTGGAACAAGCGCATCTCGACCGCTCGCCTCAACCGTTGGCTGGAGCAGCAGCAGGTTCAGCATCCGCCACCGGCAGTCTCCGGTCGCCGTATCAAGCTCAAGTATATGACGCAGGTGAAGGCTCGCCCGCCGGCCTTCATGATCTCCTGCACGCGCTCGGACGCGTTGCCGGAATCCTATACGCGTTATCTGATCAATGGCTTGCGCAACGATTTCGACATGCCGAGCGTGCCGATCCGCATTCACTACCGCTCGCCCGAAAATCCGTACGAATCGAAGAAAAGACGGAGCTGATCAAGCGAGCAATCTTACGTCTCATAACGCGACAGCGTATCGCGTAGTGTGATGATATCTGCCGCCAGCCGCTTCAGTTCTGCAAATTCCCGGCCCGATGCATCCAGAATGCAGCCTGGAATGGATGCCGCACGCTTCCTGAGTTCGCGGCCTTCCTCAGTCAGGCCAATAATGACGACACGCTCGTCCTCCTTGCCGCGCTGCCGCTTGATGTAGCCGGTCGCTTCCATGCGTTTGAGGAGGGGGGTAAGGGTGCTCGACTCGAGATGCAGCTTCTCGCCGATGCCGCCGACAGTCTGTCTGTCTTCCTTCCAGAGAGTGACCATTACCAGATATTGCGGGTATGTGAGATCCAGTGCGTCAAGCATCGGCTTGTAGACGCGGTTCATCGCGTGGTTCGCGGTGTAGAGGGCGAAGCACATAAAATCGTCGAGGTTGAGATCGTCGCTCATGTCGTGTTCTCCGGAAATGATCTAATTATATCGCGCAATAAATAATCGCAATCAAGTTTGTTGCATAGGAGCTATGCCAGAATATTTATCGTGCGATAAACAATCGTGCGATAAACAAATGGCGTGTTCACGACGAACCGCAACCAAGAGGACTGGACAATGTCGACCATCAAGACCGCACTCTCCGCAGCCACGATCCTGGCAGCCACCACATTCGGCGCCGCTGCCGATCCGGTATTGGAACCGACGACGCAGAAGTTCATCGACGCGCTGGCCGGCGCCAAGCCGATCTACACGCTGTCTCCGTCCGACGCCCGCGACGTACTTGCCGGAGCGCAGAAGGGCGATGTCAAGAAACTCGCCGCCAAGGAAGAGAACCTCACGATCAAGGCTGGTCCGACCGGCAGCATCAAGCTGCGCGTCGTCCGTCCGGAAGGCGCGAAGGGCAAGTTGCCCGTCGTGATGTATTTCCACGGTGGCGGCTGGGTTCTCGGCGATGCCGAGACGCATGACCGGCTCGTTCGCGAGATCGCCAACGGCGCCAAGGCCGCCGTCGTCTTCGTTGATTATGAGCGCTCGCCTGAGGCACGCTATCCGATCGCGATCGAGCAGGCCTATGCCGCTACGAAATACGTCGCTGAGCATCAGAAGGAATTCAACGTCGATGCGAGCCGCCTGGCAGTGGCCGGCGATAGCGTCGGTGGCAACATGACGGCAGCAGTGACCCTTCTAGCCAAGGAGCGGGGCGGTCCCGCAATCGATCAGCAGGTCATGTTCTATCCCGTGACCGACGCCAACTTCGAGACCGGCTCCTACAACCAGTTCGCCAATGGTCCCTGGCTGACCAAGGAGGCCATGAAGTGGTTTTGGAACGCCTATCTGCCTGACGAAGCCAAGCGCAAGGAGCCGACCGCTTCGCCGCTCCAGGCATCGCTCGACCAACTGAAGGGCTTGCCGCCGGCATTGATTATTACCGATGAGAACGACGTGCTGCGCGACGAAGGCGAGGCCTATGGCCGCAAGCTGACGCAAGCCGGCGTCAAGGTAACCTCCATCCGCTACAACGGTACGATCCATGACTTCGTGCTTCTGAACGCCATTGCCGAGACACCGGCAGTGCGCAGCGCGGTCTCGGTCGCCAGCCAGACGCTGCGCGAGGCGCTCAGCAAGTAACGCCTTCAGGTTCCCGAAGAGACTGGCCCGGCGGCTTCGCCGGGCTTTTTCGTTCTTGGCAGCGACTTGGCGGCAAATTGCCAGGCCTTTTTCCATTTCGGCGTAATGACACCGTTGGCAGCGCGGATGTTGTTGATGAACTGCGTGGTTGCCGCTTCCCAGGAATATTGAAGCGCGAGTTCGCGTGCTTTCTCGCGGGAAGCAGACAATGCCGTCAGGCAGGCCGTTTTCAGGTCGTCGTCGAGTGCTCCGACTTCGTTGTCGTCTCCGATGATGTCGAACGGGCCGGTGACAGGGTAGGCGGCCACGGGAACGCCTGACGCGAGGGCCTCGAGGATCGTATTGCCGAACGTATCCGTCAGCGACGGGAAGACGAAGACATCGGCCTGGGCATAGGCCTTTGCCAGCTCCTCGCCGACTTTTAGGCCGGTGAAATGCACATCGGGATAGCGTTTCTCGAGTTCCGTGCGGGCCGGCCCGTCACCGACGACGACCTTCGATCCGGGCAGGTCGAGATCCAGGAAGGCCGGCAGGTTCTTTTCCAGGGCAACGCGGCCGACTGTCATGAAGATCGGGCGGGTAAGGCTGAACGGCGCATCTTCCGGGGGCATGGGGCGGAAATGATCGGCATCAATGCCGCGGCTCCACGGCATGAGGTTTCGAATGCCCTTTTCGGAGAGTTCGCGCGCGAGGCTTGGGGTCGCGACCATGCAACCGGCGCCCGAGTTGTGAAACCAGCGAACGAAGGCGTAAAGCCAGCTCTTCGGTATGGGCAGGCGAGCCGAAACGTATTCCGGAAAGCGAGTGTGGTAGCTGGTGGAGAAAGGCATGCGATTCTTCAGACACCAGCGCCGCGCCGTCAGTCCCAACGGGCCCTCCGTCGCGATATGAACGTAGGAGGGCATGTGTTTCTTGATCTCGCGCGCGACGCGGCGGTAGCTCGCTATCGAGAGACGAATTTCGGGATACGTGGGGCAGGGCACGCTGTGAAAGCCCTGCGGCGTCACCATCGCCACGTCGATGCCCATCTTCGCCAGTTCGCGATTGGTGTTCTCGATCGAACGGACGACGCCGTTGACCTGCGGATGCCAGGCATCGCTGACAATCACCAGCCGTTCCGCCATGCCCAGCCGAGATGCATACCGGCCTTCGTTGCCTCCAACATCCGACATATGTTGCAGCACGCCCCAATCCCATCCATGCCGCGCCCGCGGGGGCGCCGGCCCAATTCCCGGCTGACCCGGAGACTCGATTCCCGCGCCTCACATTCTGGCGGTCGTCGATGATGGAAATATTACAGTCGCACTGCGCCGATCGTTCGATGTTGCTCAGGTCTTGTCGATGCCGAGCTTTTCCCATGCGACGAGGGCGCCGTGTTCGCTAACCACGCGTGCGGCGACCTTCGCGGCAAACGCCGCTGCAGCAGGGGCGTCCTTCGTTTCGAGATAGCGGGCGAGAAATGCGCCGTTGAAACTGTCGCCGGCGCTGGTCGTGTCGACGACCTGTTCGACCTTTTCGGCTGGGACGAAGCTCTCCACGCCGTCGAAGCTCAGGGTCGCTCCCTCTGCGCCGTTCTTAACGACCACATCGGTCGCGCCAAGCGTGCGATACCGCTGGATCGTCGCAGCGATCGAGACGTCGCCGAAGTGCGTTGCTTCGTCGTCAAAACTCGGCAGCACCAGGGACGAGGCGCGCGCACCTTCGCTGATCGTCGCATGCATCACGTCATAGCCGGACCAAAGCCGCGGGCGGATATTGGGGTCGAAGGCCACGATCTTGCCGGCGGCCTTGGCGCGACGGACTTCGGCGAGCAACGTATCGGCGTCATTGCGAGACAGGATCGCAAGTGTGATGCCGGAGAAATAGATGACGTCGCATGCCTCGATCGCCTCGCGCAGGAGCTCCGCATCGGCTGCCAGCTGGCGGGCGGCCGAGTTGTCGCGCCAGTAGCTGAAGGAGCGCTCGCCGTCCTTGAGGCTGATCATGTAGAGACCGGGCGCCTTACCCTTGATGCGCCTGATAAATTCCGTGCCGATGCCAGCCTGCTTGTAGAAGGCGATCATCTCATCGGACATGGCTTCGTCGCCGAGCGCGGTAAAATACTCCACCGACCAATCTGCCGGCAGGCAGGCGCGAGCATACCAGGCGGTGTTCAGCGTATCGCCGGCAAAGCCCTTGCGTAGCAATCCGGCGCCTGCCTGCGAAAGCTCCACCATGCATTCACCGATCGATAAAAAACGCCCGCTCACAGAAAGCCTCCCTGAATTTTCCCGTTTCGCTGATACGCGCAGAGCACCTTCCTGACAAGCCGCGAGCGGCATGTGCCTGCGGCATTAGGCCGGATTTGTTGACCGTGTGGACGGGGCGCATAATGACGCGCCTAGCTATGGGGATATGTTCATGCAGAAGATCCCAGTTTCTCTGATCGCCATTTCACTTATCGCGGGACTATCCCTCTCAGCTATTCCCGCTTTCGCACGCGGCGGAGGCAAGGGCCGAAAGATGGATTGCCAGACACTCGCCATGCAGGAGCGCAACTCCGTGGGCGGCAAGCTACCGAGCAAGGACATCAAGCGCCGCGACAAGATAAAGCGCAGAATGCAGAAACTTGGATGTGCGACGGATCCCGGCTGAAGGTTGTTTTTTGGCGCGC
Organism: Rhizobium sp. 57MFTsu3.2; assembly: GCF_012932765.1. Classification (NCBI taxonomy): domain Bacteria; kingdom Pseudomonadati; phylum Pseudomonadota; class Alphaproteobacteria; order Hyphomicrobiales; family Rhizobiaceae; genus Rhizobium; species Rhizobium sp. 57MFTsu3.2. Next base: position 63,353 of record NZ_JDWI01000020.1, on the reverse strand, counting down.
CCGCTTTAGTCTTGGCATGATTGCGTGATGCGGGAGATGATTGGCTGATGTCGGTTGCAGGCAAGACGGCGGACTGGTGGCGGGGTGCTGTCATTTATCAGGTCTATCCGCGATCCTTTCAGGATACCAACGGAGATGGTCTCGGAGACCTGAAGGGCATTACCCGGAGATTGCCCTATATCGCCAACCTTGGCGTAGATGCGATCTGGCTGTCGCCGTTCTTCAAGTCACCCATGGCCGACATGGGTTACGATGTTTCGGATTATTGCGATGTCGATCTGATCTTTGGCACGCTTGATGATTTCGATGAAATGATGGCGGCCGCCCATGGGCTCGGCCTCAAGATCATCATCGATCAGGTCATTTCCCATACCTCCGATGTTCATCCCTGGTTTGTCGAAAGCCGCTCGAGCCGGACCAATCCCAAGGCGGACTGGTATGTGTGGGCGGACCCGAAACGGGATGGGACGGCCCCCAACAACTGGCTCTCGATCTTCGGTGGACCAGGATGGGAATGGGACGGCGTGCGCCGGCAGTATTACCAGCATAACTTCCTGACCTCGCAGCCGGATCTCAACTTCCACAGTCCGGAGGTTCAGGATGCCGTGCTTGCCACCGTGAAGTTCTGGCTCGACCGCGGCGTCGACGGCTTCCGCCTCGACACTGTCAATTATTACTTCTGCGACAGGCTGCTTCGCGACAACCCTCCGCATGCGCCCGATGAGAGCGATACCGGTCTCGATGCGCCGGATACCAACCCGTACGGCATGCAGAACCACCTCTACGACAAGACGCAGCCGGAGAATGTCGGCTTCCTCCGGCGGTTCCGGGCGCTGCTTGATCGCTACGAGGCGCGCGCGACGGTCGGCGAGGTCGGCGACGGTGCCCGCTCGCTGAAGACCGTCGCCGCCTATACGGGCGGCGGCGACAAGCTGAACATGTGCTACACCTTCGACCTGCTCGGACCGGACTTTACCGCGACGCATATTCGAAACTGCGTCGATGCCTTCCAGAAATCGGTTGCCGATGGGTGGGTATGCTGGGCGTTCTCGAACCACGACGTCAACCGTCATCTGAGCCGCTTTGCCAAGACGGCAGCAGAGCGGCCCGTGATCGCCAAGCTCGCCATGTCTGTGCTGGCGACGCTGCGCGGCTCGATCTGCCTCTACCAAGGAGAAGAACTTGGGCTTCCCGAGGCCGAGCTCGCCTTCGAGGATCTGCGTGATCCCTATGGCATCCGCTTCTGGCCGGCGTTCAAGGGACGTGACGGATGCCGCACTCCGATGCCCTGGGAGGCTGCCAAGGCGCATGCTGGCTTTACGAGCGCCGAGAAGTCATGGTTGCCGGTGCCTTATGAGCAGGCGGCGCTTTCCGTCGATACGCAGGAGAGCGATCCGAATTCCGTGTTGCACCACTACCGGCAGACGCTCAATTTCCGGAAAAGCCACCCGGCTTTGCTCAATGGCACTATGGAATTCATCGGTACCAATCAGGACCTTCTCGCCTTCACGCGCAGCAAGGGAAGCGAGAAGCTGCTCTTCGTCTTCAACCTGACGCGCAAGCCCGCGCAGTTCATGCCGCCGGCCGGAATGGTGATCGGAGAACGGCTGGCGATGCCGGGCTTCGCGGCGGCAGCCGGAACCGGTCCAATCAAGCTGGCCGCACTCGATGCATTCTGCGCACGGGTGGCTGGCTAGACGCTCACCCGACGAGGGCGAACTTGTCGACGTCCACCATTCCGCGATCCGAGATCTTCAGGTGCGGAATGACCGGGAGCGGCAGGAAGGCCACCTGCAGGAAGGGTTCCTCAAGCGTCGTGCCGAGCGCGTAGGCGGCATTGCGTAGATGGTGGAGCGTGTCGCGCACCGTCTCGTAGGTCTCGAGGCTCATCAGGCCGGCAATGGGCAGGGCGATCTCGCCGGTGACCTTGCCATCCTCGACGACAACGAAGCCGCCGTTGATTTCGCCGAGGCGATTGGCGGCGAGGGCCATGTCATCCTCGCTGACGCCGACGACGCAGATGTTGTGACTGTCATGCCCGACGGTCGAGGCGATCGCACCTTTCTTCAGGCCGAAGCCCTGGACGAAACCATTGGCATGGTTGCCGTTCTTGCCGTGCCGCTCGATGACGGCGACCTTGATGATGTCATTGCCGAGATCGACGTCAGTCTGGTTGCCCTTCACCGGTAGCCGATAGCGGCGATGTTCGGTGATGATCTTGCCGGGCGTGACGCCGATCACAGGGGTTTCGCCGTCGGCGACGGGAACGCCGAAGTGCGCGGCGTTGACGGGCCGGGCCTTGACGCTATCAAGGCCGACCGGTTCGACGGGCTTGCGCGTGGCGAAAAGCTCTGGGGTCACTTGGCGCCCAGCGGCAAAGACGAGATCTGCGCGGCAGTTTTCGAGGCTGTCGATGACCACGAGGTCTGCACGCCAGCCGGGGGCTACGAGACCGCGGTCCCTCAGGCCGAAGGCACGGGCAGCCGAGATCGACGCGGCGCGATAAATGGCCAGCGGCTCGACGCCGTTCTTGATCGCGGTCCGGATCATGTAGTCGAGATGGCCTTGCTCGGCGATGTCGAGGGGATTGCGGTCATCAGTGCAAAGGGCGAGGTACGGCGACAGGCGCTCGGTGATGATGGGCATCAGGGCCGCCAGATCCTTCGACACGGAACCCTCGCGCACGAGGATATGCATGCCCTTGCGCATCTTTTCTAGCGCTTCGGCAGCACTGGTGCATTCATGCTCGGTGCGGATGCCGGCGGAGAGGTAGCCATTCAGGTCATTGCCCGAGAGCAGGGGGGCGTGGCCGTCGATATGCTGCCCCTGGAAGGCATCGAGCTTGGCCATGCAGATGGGATCCTTGTGGATCACACCGGGGAAGTTCATGAACTCGGCGAGGCCGATGACCTTCGGATGATGGCGAAATGGAAGGAGACGTTCGATCGGCAGATCTGCGCCCGATGTTTCCAGATGCGTGGCGGGCACGCAGGAGGAGAGTTGGACACGGATGTCCATGATCGTTTCGAGGGACGAATCGAGGAAATACTGAATGCCTTCGGTGCCGAGAACATTTGCAATCTCGTGCGGGTCGCAGATGACTGTCGTTACGCCATAGGGCAGGACGCAGCGGTCGAATTCGTGCGGCGTCACCAGCGACGACTCGATGTGGAGATGCGTATCGATGAAGCCCGGCACCACGATCTTGCCCGAGATATCGATCTCGGTTTCGCCGTCGTAGCTGCCGCACGTGCCGACGATACGATCCTGTGCGATTGCGACATCGGATGCCACCAGTTCGCCGGTCACGAGGTCGAAGAAGCGTCCGCCTTTCAGAACGATGTCGGCGGGCAGGCGGCCCGTCCCTTGGTCGATAAGGCGTTCGAGCTTGGCGGTCATGGCATCCTCGTGCTGGCGTTTCACCAGTTATAGCCCATGTGTCTGACAAAGCGAGATCGGCTTTGTCGGCCGGTCCACAAACGAAAACCGGGCGCCCCAGAGGGACGCCCGGCGATCGAAATCGGAAGATCGAAGGCTTATTCGGCCGGAACGATCTTGCCAGCTTCCCACTTGTAGAGCGCGAAGCTCTGCGAAGTCAGGTCGCCGGTTTCGCCGTAGGTCAACTTGCCGATTGCCGTCGGGATCGCTTCGCCGCCCTTCAGCGCCTTGGCGACTGCTTCGGAATCCTCAGCGCTGCCAGCCTTCTCGATACCTGCCTTCAGGACTTCGACTGCGGCGTAGGCGTTGAGCGTGAAGGCTTCGGCCGGGATGCCCTTGGCCTTCAGCGCATCTGCAGCTGCCTGCGAATCCGGGCTCTTGGTCGCATCCATGGCATTGGTGAAGATCGTGCCGCCGGCTGCGTCGGTACCGATGTTCCAGAACTCGCTGTTCGAGAGGCCGTCGCCGCCGATGATGACGGCCTTGACGGACAGGTCATGCAGCTGGCGGGCCAGCAGGCCGCCTTCCGGGTGATAGCCGCCGAAATAGACGACATCGACGTTCTCGGCCTTCAGACGGGTGGTCAGCGCGCTGAAATCCTTGTCGCCAGGGGTCAGGGAGTCGTCGAGCACTTCCTTGATGCCGCCAGCATTCAGTGTGGCCTTGAATGAATCGGCCAGGCCCTTACCGTAGGCGCCCTTGTCGTTGATGATCGCAACGCGCTTGTCCTTGAAGTTCTTCAGGACATAGTTGGCGGCGACTTCGGCCTGCTGGTCGTCGCGACCGCAGGTGCGCAGGACGTTGGCGAGGCCACGCTTGGTGAGGTCTGGTGCGGTTGCCGTCGGGGTGACCATCAGCACGCCGTTCTCAGCAAGAACGTCGGAAGCCGGGATCGCGACGCCCGAGGTGACCGGGCCGACGACGAAGCGGATACCGTCGCCGACGAGCTGGTTTGCAGCGGAAACGCCCTGCTTGGGTTCGCCGGCATCGTCGGCATATTTGAGGATGACTTTCTCGCCGAGGATGCCGCCCTTCTTGTTGATCTCGTCAACAGCAGCCTGCGCGCCATTCTTCACCTGATCGCCATAGGCGGCAACGGGGCCAGTCAGCGGCGCGATGAGGCCGATGGTGACGTCAGCATGGGCGAGCGGCGCAAAGGCAAGCGAGGCGACGAGGGCCGCCGACAAAGTCTTCAGACTCATTTTCTTTCTCCTTGGGTGGGTATCAAAACCCGCGATTTAAGTGCCGCGGCGGCGAGCCCAGATCGTCAACAACCCTTGCAGGGGGATGCGCCAAGAGACGATGAGCAGCCGCGCGCCGAAACACCCGCCCTCCATATTTGGCTTCGACGGACGCTTTGCAAGTTTCTTAGGAATTTACCGTCGATTTCGCAAGAAGATAAAGAAATAGGGCCCGCTTTTGCCTGATTTGACAAAAGCGGGCCCCGAAAACGCGTCGTTTAGATGTTATTTTGCAAAATTTCGCGCAGTTTTCCGAAGAGCTCGTCGATGTGGTGCTTTTCGATGATGAGCGGCGGCGAGAGCGCGATGATGTCGCCGGTAGTGCGGATCAACAGGCCCTTCTCATAGGCCTTCAGGAAGGCGGTAAAGGCGCGCTTGGTCGGCTCGCCGGCGATCGGATCGAGCTCGATCGCGCCGATCAGGCCGGTGTTTCTGATGTCGATGACATTCGGGCAGTCCTTCAGGGAGTGCAGCCCGTCGGCCCAGTAATCCGAGAGCTCGGCGGCGCGGGTCAGGAGGCCTTCTTCCTTGTATGTGTCGAGCGTGCCGAGTGCTGCGGCGCAGGCGATCGGGTTGCCGGAGTAGGTGTAACCGTGCATGAACTCGATCATGTGCTCGGGGCCGCTCATGAACGCGTCATGGATCTCTGCGGTCACGAAGACCGCGCCCATAGGAATCACACCGTTGGTCAGGCCCTTTGCGGTGGTGATCATGTCCGGCTTGACGTCGTAGTACTGGGCAGCGAACGGCGCGCCGAGGCGGCCAAAGCCGGTGATGACTTCGTCAAAGATCAACAGGATGCCGTGCTTGGTGCAGATTTCGCGGAGCTTCTGCAGGTAGCCCTTCGGCGGGATCAGCACGCCGGTCGAACCGGCAATCGGCTCGACGATGACGGCGGCAATCGTCGAAGCGTCGTGTAGCGTGACGATGCGCTCGAGCTCGGTCGCCAAGTCGCCGCCATGCTCGGGCTGGCCGCGGGTGAAGGCGTTCTTGCCCGGCTGATGCGTGTGGGGCATGTGGTCGACGCCCGTCAGCAGCGTGCCGAACATCTTGCGGTTGGAAACGATGCCGCCGACGGAGATGCCACCGAAGTTGACCCCATGATAGCCGCGTTCGCGGCCGATCAGACGGAAGCGCGAGCCGTTCCCCTTCACACGATGGTAGGCGAGGGCGACCTTCAGCGCCGTCTCGACCGATTCAGACCCCGAATTGGTGTAGAGAACGTGGTCCATGCCTTCGGGCGCGATGTCGACGAGGCGGTTCGCGAGTTCGAACGCCTTGGGGTGGCCGAGCTGGAAGGCCGGCGCGTAGTCGAGCTCACCAGCCTGTTCGCGGATCGCTTCGGTGATCTTCGGCCGGCAGTGGCCAGCATTCACGCACCAGAGGCCGGCGGTGCCGTCGAGCACCTGACGGCCGTCATGGGTCTGGTAGTACATGTCCTTGGCGCTGACGAAAAGACGCGGCTCCTTCTTGAACTGGCGGTTCGCAGTGAAGGGCATCCAAAAGGCCCGAAGGTCGTTTGGCGTGGTATTGAGGCGATTGGACATGCTGTTCTCCATGGCCGTTTCGGAGGCCCTTCCCAGTATTGGCTGATGCGGTTTTTTTACTGCCCGGTCAAATTATCAGCGGTTCTTCGGGCGTCAAGCCGCTGACATTGCCGTCAGGCCGTTGCATCGGAGGTACGCGCAAAAAATAGACCGGCATCGCTGCCGGTCTAAAAGTATGTAAACGTGCTGAAATGAGGTTGCCACACTATTCCGGATGCATTTCACGGCAGTGGGGCTTATCAGCTGACATTATGTCAGCTTGTCCTTACGCCGCGGACTTTGCCTGGCTTTGAACAGAGTAGATGTCGGTGAGGGCTTCGAGGATCCTGAGGACCGGCTCGGAGCTGCTGGAGTAGTAGATCGTCTGGGCGTCGCGGCGCGTCTTCACCAGTTTCTGGGCGCGCAGCTTTGACAAGTGCTGCGACAGCGCGGACTGGCTCAAGCCAACCTCCTGCGCCAGCGCACCGACCGGGATTTCGCCCTTCACGAGGTTGCAGAGAATGAGAAGCCTTTTCGGGTTTGCCATTGCGGACAAGAGCGCAGCGGCAATATTCGCATTGGCGGTTAAATCGATTGTGTCCATATCTTCTTCCCGATGTGAAACTAATTTCAAAAACGCATGTTCCCGCTCAATGCCGGACGGCGAAAACTATCAATACGGCGTCAAGATTGTATATAGCTAAATTTCAGGTATTGCGGATTTTATGTTAGATATATGGAAATAAACGTCCTCGATGTCCTCTGCGACGGCAGCGAATTCGCAACGCAGAAGCAAATCACCCGAAATCAGATCGAAACCGGCGCAGTCCACTCCACAAATGCGCCAATCGCCGCCGTTGCCGGCCTTCAAACTCGCTGCGGTCATGGGGGCGAGATCGGGGCTTGTACCTAGTAATTCTTGCACTATCGCATCGGCCTGCGCCGCCACGTTCTCGTTCCCGGGGGATCGAATCGTCAGGTCGTCTCCATCAAGAAGATAGGCGCGACCAAACCCACCATTCAGGCTCGCGGATTGCGGCACCAGCCGGAGGAAGCGGAAATCCGGGAAATCGATATAGAGCTTTGCCTTGGCATGGCGGTTGAGGAAGCGGCTGCGAATCCGGGCATGGATGACGCTGTCGCGCTCGACCAGTTCGGCAAGGCATTGGGTCGTCAAGCGCGGATAGGCCAGTGGATCGCCCTTGCCGGGCTCGCCCGTCAGAAGCGACGCACGGCGATCGGCGTCGAGCGCGCGGGTATGCGTCGACAGGCCCGACACGAGAATGACGGGAACGCCATCGATGTCGGTGCCGAGAAGTACCCGGCTGGCAAATGGGAAGCCGGTCTCGGGATCGAGGACGGCGATTGCAGCATAACGGGCGGAGCGGAGAAGCGTGCGCGCGAGCTTGCGGGCTTCTCCGTCCGTTTCCCTGAGAACGGAAGCTTGATCTTTCATGTCCACTTTTCTGACCGAAGCGGACGGTCGGATCAAGCTTCTTCTTTGCGGCGATGCTGCGTCAGACCCTCAACGATATCCTGGGCCGAAATGGTACCGATGATCGCGCCGTTTTCCACCACCCCGATACTGCCGGGCTGGCGCGACAGTGCATCGAGAATGTCGATCAATGGTGTCTCGGCGCGCGCAGTGCCGCTGACGCTTGCGCCAGCGGCGGCGTGGCCGAGGCCTGGCTGCATTACGTCCTGCGCCGTCAGCATGCTGATCGGATTCATGTGCTGGACGAAATCGGCGACGTACTGGTCGGCGGGTTTTTTGACGATCTCCTGCGGCGTGCCGCATTGGATGATGCGCCCGCCCTCCATGATGGCGATGCGGTTGCCGATGCGGAAGGCCTCATCCAGGTCGTGGCTGACGAAGAGGATCGTCTTCTTCAGCCGCCGCTGGAACTCGAGAAGCTCGTCCTGCAGGCGCGTGCGGATAAGCGGATCGAGCGCCGAGAACGGCTCGTCCATCAGCAGGATCGGCGCACCGGTCGCGAAGGCACGAGCGAGGCCAACGCGTTGCTGCATGCCGCCGGACAATTCATTGACCTTGCGGTCCGCCCATTTGGTCAGGTTGACCAGTTCGAGCTGTTCGCCCACGCGCTTCTTGCGCTCGGCCTCGGGCATGCCCGCAAGCTCAAGGCCGAAGCCGACATTTTCCGCGACCGTTCGCCACGGCAGCAAGGCAAACTGCTGAAACACCATGGAAACGGTGTGCATGCGCAGGTCGCGCAGGCCCTTGGCGGTGGTCTTGTAGGGATTGCAGGGGCCGTTTGGCGTTGCGACCGAAACCTCGCCGCGCACGACGGGCGCCAGCCCGTTTACGGCCCGCAGGAGGGTGGACTTGCCGGACCCAGAAAGTCCCATGAGGACGAGGATCTCGCCTTCCTGCACGGAGAGCGAGGCATCAGCCACGCCGAGAACAAGACCAGTCGCAGCACCGATCTCGTCGCGGTTCTTGCCCTGATCGGCCAAAACCAGGGCGTTTTCCGGCTTGTCGCCGAAGACGATGCTGACGTTGTCGAAACGGACCGCAGTCATACGCCTTCTCCTTCACCCGCAGTGCGGAACATTCGGTCGAGAATGATGGCCAGGATGACGATGCAGAGACCCGCTTCGAAGCCCTTGGCGACGTTGACCGTATTGAGTGCACGAACCACCGGCACGCCGAGGCCGTCGGCGCCGACAAGCGCGGCGATGACCACCATCGACAACGATAGCATGATCGTCTGCGTCAGGCCTGCCATGATCTGTGGCATGGCAAAGGGCAGCTCGACCTTGCGCAGCACCTGCATCGGCGTAGCGCCGAAAGATTCTGCCGCTTCCACCAGGGAGGAAGGGGTCGAGATGATACCGAGGCGCGTGAGGCGGATGGGGGCGGGGATTGCGAAGATCACGGTTGCGATCAAGCCCGGCACCATGCCGAGTCCGAAAAGGATAAGTGCAGGAATGAGGTAGACGAATGTCGGAATGGTCTGCATCAAGTCGAGGATCGGGCGCAGGGCGGAATAGACCCAGGCGCGGCGCGCGGCGGCGATGCCAAGAGGAATGCCGACGATCATGCTGACAAAGGTTGAGGCGAGTACCAGCGCCAGCGTCTCCGTCGTCTCCTTCCAGTACCCCTGGTTCACGATGAAGAGGAGGCCAAGACAGGTGAAGACGGCCACGACGATCGAGCGACGGAGCCAGTAGGCAATCGCCCCGATCCCGAGGATGACGATTAGTGGGTGAGGTTTCTGCAGAATGAAAAGCAGCCCGTCGATGACGTGGGACAGAATGAAGGCGAGCTGATTGAAAAACCAATCGGCGTTGGAGGTCAGCCAGTCCACGAAGGCTTTCGCCCAGGAGCCGATGGGAATTTTAGTGTCGGTGAGCCAGGTCAAGGGAGCGCCTATCCATTAGGAACAACAACATTTCGCGACGATAGCGAGATGGGGCGGCGCGAGCCGCCCCGCTCGTCGTTATCAGAGGCCGAGGCTCTTCTTAACGACCGCGAGGCCATCGCCGCTGTCATCGCGCGCCTTGACGCCGGCAAGCCACGGGTCAAGCGCGGAAGGATTGGCCTTCAGCCACTCTGTCGCTGCCTTTTCCGGCTCATCGCCGTCGTTCAGGATCTTGCCCATGATCTGGTTTTCCATCTCGAGCGAGAAAACCATGTTCTTGAGCAATGCACCGACGTTCGGGCACTCATTGAGATAGCCCGCGCGCACGTTGGTGAAAACCTTCGCGCCGCCGAAGTCCGGCCCGAAGACATCGTCACCACCGGTCAGATAGGTCAGCTTGAAGTTGTCGTTCATCGGATGCGGCTCCCAGCCGAGGAAGACAACGGGCTTGCCTTCCTTCTCGGAGCGAGCCACCTGCGCCAGCATGCCCTGTTCGGAAGACTCGACCACTTCCATGCCCTTGAGGCCGAAGGTGTTCTTTTCGATCAGATCCATGACGAGGCGGTTACCGTCGTTTCCGGGCTCGATGCCGTAGATCTTGCCGTCAAGGTCATCCTTGTGAGCTGCAATATCCTTGAAATCCTTGATGCCGAGCTCAGCGCCCTTGGCGTTGGTCGCCAATGTGTATTTTGCGCCGACGAGATTCGGTCCGAAGGATTCGACCGATTTATCATCAAGGAAGGGGCGAACGTCTTTTTCCTGTGTCGGCATCCAGTTGCCGAGGAAGATGTCGATGTCCTTGTTCTTTAGCGATTGGTAGGTTACCGGCACGGAAAGAACTTTGACGTCAGGGGTATAGCCTAGTCCCTTCAGCACGACTGCTGCAGTCGCCGTTGTGGACGTGATGTCAGTCCAGCCGACGTCCGAAAAATGAACGGTGGAACAACTGTCTGGATCTGCGGCGAGTGCAGCGGTTGCGACAGAGAGAGCGGCAACTGCGGTGGCGGTGATCAGTATGAATGCGCTTGTCGTTTTCATTTATAGACTCCCAGTCTTACGTTCCCAAGCCAAGCACCAATAGCCGAGTTTTACAAGCGACCTCAGCGCGTTTGCGCCGCATTGCAGTACTCGATTGCGACGTGGGTCATTTTTCCGCCAGCGCTGAGATTTCAAAGGTTTTTCGCGATTTTTGGTCCTGAATTTCCTGTGACTATTAGAATGAGGGACTTTTCTTCGCGGTTTCGAGCTTCCAAGAAGCGAAAGACGGAGAAAACGATGGCAAAGCTCTATTTCAACTACTCGACCATGAACGCCGGCAAGTCGACGATGCTGCTGCAAGCCGCCTACAACTACGAGGAGCGCGGCATGCGTGTCGTTCTGCTGATTGCGGCCTTCGACGAGCGTGCTGGAAAGGGGATTATCGGTTCCCGGATCGGCCTGCAGGCAAGCGCCGTCGCCTTCGAACCGGAAGCTGACCTCCAGGCCTTGATCGGCGAACTCGGCAAGGAGGGAGAGCCGATCGCCTGCGTCTTTGTCGATGAGGCTCACTTCATGACGCGCGAGCAGGTCTGGCAGCTCGCCCGGGTCGTCGATCGCATGAATATACCTGTCATGGTCTATGGACTGAGAACTGATTTCCAGGGGCGCCTCTTCCCGGCGTCGCAGGAGCTTCTGGCGATTGCCGACGAGATGCGCGAGGTGCGGACCATCTGCCATTGCGGACGCAAGGCGACGATGGTGGTGCGTCTCGACGCAAATGGAAAGGTGCTGCGCGAAGGCGCACAGATCGATGTCGGCGGCAACGAAAAATACGTCTCGCTCTGCCGGCGTCACTGGGATGATGCAGTGTACGGGGATGGCTCGCCACGGCGGTGTGACCGGTCCTCAAAGTGATTCCGGTTTGGCAGCTTATGCGCTAGGTTCGCGATAACCGATTCATGGAGCCGCCCGGTGCGCAAGCCCTTCTCCTTCGATACCCAGCTCGAAGCCGCGCGAGCGCTCGTGGAGCAATTGCGTCTTGAAGCCAAGGTCTGCGTCGAATTCATCAACGAGTTCGCACGCCAGGCGGCTGCCGTCGATGACGAACGGTTTCTGGTCGAGAATGGCCGCTTCCAGGCGTTTGTTGCAAACGGCGCGAGCTTGACCAATATTCTTGCTGAGCTCGTTTTCGTCCTCGACACGCTGACGGTCAAGATTTCGGCGGATCTCGATGGTTTCCGTGGCCTGACCGCCGGCGAAAGATTCATCGGTCGTTTTTCGCGCCAGCGGATGTGGCGTCGCCACAGCGCGCGCGTGCGCGCAGCCCCTGTCGTGGAGCGGCTTCGCGACCTGCTGGTGAAGTCCGAAGCCACGGCAGGTGTCATCGCGATCTACCGCACGATTGCGATCGACTTTCACAAGCTGGGTGAGCATGGGCTGATCGGCATCGTCGAGCAGCGCCGTCGGCTTGTCGACAAGATCGACATCGCCCGCCTTCGCATCCGGGAATTGAACGCCAAGGCACTGACGACGCAGGGCAGGATCGGCCTATACGGAAGCAGAGCCGAATGGGAGCTTATGGAACAAGAGCGGCGCTCGCTGAAAGCGGAGGCCGACCGTGTTGCCGATGAGGAACACGGAATGCGCGAGGAGAGCCAGCGCCGCGAACGCTTCATCAATCTCTTCCAGGTTTTCGTCGATGCGCTGAATAGCCAGGTGGGCCAGTGCAACGCCCTCAGGCGCAAGATGTTGATAGACACCGAAGAGCGGCTGCTGATCTATCAGGCGCAAGTCGACACCGACATCCCGGGATCGAAGGTTCAGATTTCAGCGGAGCTCTTTCCCGCCATCGCCGGTCCGATTGAATTGTTTGAGCGCAACATGCTGGCGCCACAGGAATTGGAGCAGCGCAAGCGGGCCGCCGACGCCGTCTTCGCGAGCAAGTTCGAAGCTTTCCGGCAGGAGCCGGAGGAGGGCTTCGCAGTGCCGATCATCGATACGACGGAAATCTCCAGGCGACTGCGCTTCCGTTTTCTGCGTCCTGGCTTCTGGCCGAAGAAACAATAATATCAGCACGATATTGTTCTTCCTGGAGCGAGCGCATATGTCAGTGCGCAGACCAAGCTTATCAAGGAGAAGACGATGCTCGACCGGATCGCCGGTTTTTTCAGGCTGATCGGCCGAACAATCGGACGCTGGGCGCGGGTTTTCTTTGCCTGGGCTTTCTGGCCATTCATCGCTGCCCGCGGCTGGTACGTTCAGCGGACTTGGATGATCCGCTTGCCGATCCTTGGTCTGATCGCGCTTCTTGCTGTCCTCTATTGCTATTTCATTTGGCAGACGCAGGTCTGGTCTAACTTCAATCCCTCCTTCGTGAATGAGTACAGACTTTCCGAGCGCAAGGTTCCTGCCGGCCAGGAGCTGCCGTCAACAGACGGAGCGGCAGCCAAGACTTGCCAGCGGTCGGCGATCGTCGATGTCGCAGCCGACCTGACCGATTTCAACGTCAACCAGAATGCGTGGATCTCCTCCATGCTTCTCTACCGTCTCGGCTTCTTCGGCATCGACTGGGATCACACGCCGTTTCTCGACAACAAGGCGTCGTTCCAGCGGGGCGTAAACCAGGCGGTTCGCCGCACCTCGGTCGAACTCGTCGATACGCTCGGGCGCGTCCGCGGGACGTCAGGGATCAATAACGATCTGCAGAAGGCGCGCGGCAACCTGCAATTCGACGAGTACAGCTGGTACTTCGGCCTTGATCCGTTCGGACCGAAGACACCGACGCCGAGCTATTATCGCTCGGCGCTCGACAGCCTGCGCAAGTTCAATACCGACCTCGCCGCCTGCAACGCCATCTTCGATGGGCGGGCGGATAACCTGATCCAGTTCATCGACCGCATCGCCAACGATCTCGGCAGTACCTCCGACGTGCTCGCGGACCGCTCGCAGAACCATCATCGGGGCTGGTTCGATACACGTGCAGACGATCGCTTCTGGTTCGCCTATGGTCAGCTTTACGCTTATTACGCCATCCTGGCGGCTGCACAGTCAGACTTTTCTCAAGTTATCGCGGAGCGCAATCTGGGCGCCATCTTTGGCGCAACAATGAGACAGTTCCAGGCGGCACTGAAGATCCAGCCGGCAATCATTTCTAACGGCCGGGAAGACGGCTGGCTTATGCCGAGCCATCTGGCAACGATGGGCTTCTATATTCTCCGCGTCCGGTCGAACCTCGTCGAGGTCCGCTCCGTGCTCGATCGCTGAGCGCTTGCTTAGTTGATCAGCTTCATACGGATCGCCTTGGCGACAAGCTGCGTCCGGTTCACACAGTCGAGCTTCTTGATGGCGCTCGTCATGTAGGCATTCACTGTGTGGTCGGATAGCGAGAGGATCTGGCCGATCTCGATCGACGTTTTTCCCTGCGCCGTCCACCGGACGACCTCGCGTTCGCGAGCGGAAAGGGGCGTGTGTTCCGGAAGCTTCGAATGCTGCGTGCGATGATACGCGTCGAGCAGATGGAGGATCGCAATGGTGAGTTCGTTGAGCTCGGTCTGCGCGAGCAGTGGGCGGTCGCCGGCCAGCCAAAACAGGATGCGCTCGCCGTCGCGAGTGTAGGCGGGCACCGCAACGCCTGTCGGTATGCCGAAGTGATGCAGAAGTTTGCTCAACTCATTGGGGAAAATTTCTGCGGAGGAACTGTCCAGAAGGCTCCATGAGCGCGGCAGGGCCGACTCGCTCATGCCCATTGCCAGCATGGGAAAACGCATGATGCGGGCGCGGTCGAATTGATTGAAGTATGCGGACGGAAGTGTTGTTTCGATGACCAGGGCCTTGAGGAGGACGCTTTCAGGAGCGGGCGCGAGCAACAGCGTGATATGCCGGAAGCCGTAGGCGCGGGCTACCTTTACAAGAACTTGCGCGAATTCGGCCCTGGTATTGACAGCTGAAATCTCTGTGGCCAGGGACAACTGTCTTTCCAAGGTAGTCATGTAAGACATCGATGCGTCCCTGCTTACCTTCATATCAGCGCCATAGAATATGCAAACTGATATATTTGCTAGTGCGAAACGGGGAGGCGCGCAGCGATTAATTTCAAATGTATTACTTTAACCACAGCGGATCGTCCCATGGTTGCGTTATTGTTTTCCAAAAACGCAACTTCAGGCACAATCGAGTTCCTCTTCTACGCCGCAGGAAAGCACACGGGTTCGCCGGAGAATAGCGCAAAGCGTCTTCGAATCACTTGGCGACCAGATCTTGTCCTTCACCCTTGGCCTTTTTTGTCAGCTGCTCGAGGAAACCGAGCATCACCGCGGAGACGACGAACGCAAGATGCATTGCCGTCAGCCACATGATCTTGCTGTCGGTGTATTGTTCGGCATTCAAGAAGACCTGGAGGAGGTGAATCGATGAAATTGCCACGATCGACGAGGCCACCTTGACCTTGAGGCTGCCGGCGTCGAGCTTGCCAATGAACGAGACGTCCTCTTCGCTCTCGTCAAAGCGGCTGACGAAGTTCTCGTACCCGGAGATCATCACCATGACGATGAGGCTCGCGACCAGGGCTGCGTCAATCAGGCCGAGCATGGCCAGAATCATTTCCCCCTCGTTGAGGACAAACACGCCGCCCGCCACCTTAAGGAATTTGTAACCGAAGGACACGGCGTACACGGCGAGCGCAAGAGCGAGACCGAGATAGAAGGCGACGAGTATCCAACGGCTCGAAAGGATGATGCGCTCGACAATCAGTTCGAGTGATTTCATGTCCGGTCCTCGCAATGTTAGAATCAATACCTGACAGATAGCGGCTTGGATGAGCGTTGGGCAACCAGCGCGCTATTCACAGTCTCGGCATATTTCGCTATCCCGTTGAAACAATATGGGCGCGCCTATCGAGCGCAGAAAACCGGGGAACGGGGATGGCAGCACACAAGTCCGACATCGAGATCGCGCGCGCGGCGAACAAGAGACCGATCTTCGAGATCGGTGCAAAGCTCGGTATTCCGGCCGAGCAATTGGCGCCTTATGGGCATGACAAGGCTAAGCTCAGCGCGCAATTCATTGCCGCGCAGGCAGACAGGCCCGACGGCAAGCTGATCCTCGTCACGGCAATCAATCCGACCCCGGCAGGCGAGGGCAAGACGACAACGACCGTCGGTCTCGGCGACGGGCTGAACCGGATCGGCAAGAAGGCGATCGTCTGCATCCGCGAGGCCTCGCTTGGGCCATGCTTCGGAGTGAAGGGCGGGGCGGCGGGCGGCGGCTATGCCCAGGTCATTCCGATGGAAGACATCAACCTGCATTTCACCGGTGATTTCCATGCGATCACGTCGGCCCACAATTTGCTCGCAGCGATGGTCGACAATCACATCTATTGGGGCAACGAACAGGATATCGACCTCAGGCGCGTCACGTGGCGGCGCGTCATGGATATGAACGATCGGGCGCTGCGCGAGATGGTCTCTTCGCTGGGTGGTGTGGCCAACGGCTTTCCCCGGCAGAACGGCTTCGACATCACGGTCGCTTCCGAGGTGATGGCCATTCTTTGCCTCGCCAAGGACCTCGAGGATCTGGAAGAGCGCCTCGGCAACATCATCATCGGCTACCGTCGCGACAAGTCGGCCGTCTACGCCCGCGACCTGAAGGCCGATGGGGCTATGGCGGTTCTTCTGAAGGACGCCATGCAGCCGAACCTCGTCCAGACGCTGGAAAACAATCCGGCCTTCGTCCATGGCGGCCCCTTCGCCAACATTGCCCACGGCTGCAACTCGGTGATTGCGACGAAAACGGCGTTGAAGCTTGGCGACTATGTCGTGACCGAGGCGGGCTTCGGCGCGGATCTCGGAGCCGAGAAATTCTTCGATATCAAGTGCCGCAAGGCGGGACTGGAGCCTGATGCCGCCGTCATCGTTGCGACGGTGCGTGCGCTCAAGATGAACGGCGGTGTAAAGAAGGAAGATCTCGGAACGGAGAATGTCGCTGCGCTGAGAAAGGGCTGCTCCAATCTCGGGCGCCATGTCGCCAACGTTCGCAAGTTCGGCGTTCCGGTTGTCGTTGCCATCAATCATTTTATCTCGGACACCGATGCGGAAATCGCTGCGGTGAAGGAGTATGTCTCGCGCCTCGGGGCTGAAGCGATCCTCTGCCGGCACTGGGCCGAGGGCTCTGCCGGTATCGAGGAGCTTGCCTACAAGGTGGTCGAGCTCGCGGAATCGGGACAGTCGAGATTCGAGCCGCTTTATCCCGACGATGTCTCCCTGTTCGAGAAGATCGAGATCGTCGCTTCGAAGATTTATCACGCAGGAGAGGTGACCGCTGATAAGGCGGTGAGGGACCAATTGCTTGCCTGGGAAGAGCAGGGTTATGGACACCTGCCGGTCTGCATGGCCAAGACGCAGTACTCCTTCTCAACCGATCCGAACCTGCGGGGTGCGCCGGAAGGGCATATCGTGCCGGTCCGTGAAGTTCGCCTATCGGCGGGCGCGGGCTTCGTTGTCGCCATCACAGGCGAGATCATGACCATGCCCGGCCTGCCGAGATCGCCGTCGGCGGAGCGGATTTACTTGAACGATCAAGGGTATATCGAAGGGTTGTTCTAATCTTCGATTAAGGACGGGGAGAGCTTATTGTCCCAGCCTATCAATTTGGAACCGATAATGTCGGCCTATTGGCGAAGCTGCGTTTTTGGCGTGGCTGCAGTTGTTTCTGTGATGGCAAGCAGCGCTGCGACCGGTGAGTCGGTTGCTACCGAACAAAGCATGGCCGACTTCATGAAGGGCAATCCCGACTGCGTGGAGTTCAACGATCAATGTTCGATCTGTACCGTGGTCGACGCCAAGGCCAATTGCTCCACGCCTAAGATAGCCTGCATCAAGAAGCCTTATGTCTGTACGCGGCGTTCGGACAAGTGAGTTGACGTCGACGGATGGCCGAGAGCCGCGATAAGGGACATTGGCGAAGCTTGCTAATGACAGTAGCGATATCCGCCCTTGCGTTCCAAGACATCGAGGTGGAAGTGGGTTTCGTGTGCTGCATCGCTTTCCGGATCCAGCACTGTCGTGAAGAAGAGGCAGCCTGCGGAACTGACTGTGCGCTGGAAGGCACCGATCAGAGTCGAATCCTCGCGGCGAGGCTGCACGGCGATATCCTTCCCTTTTTCGAAGCTGAAACTTGCGATGTCGATCGCGTTGCCGCGGGCATGCTCGGACACCTTGCCGGTCTCGGCACCATTGCGCAGGCGACAGATGTAGGATGATGCCTGGTTGATGCCGACTATGCTCCCCTGATCCGGCGCGGCAACGCGGGCGGCCGGGATGACACTCTCCTTCATCCAGCGGGCGAGGCCGAGAGCCACGGGGCATCGGAAGACGGCATCCGGTTTTATCTTGATGCCCGGAAGGACCTCGGTGACCTTGATGGGCTTGTCGATGCCGCAACCGTTGCCATCATCGATGCGCGAGATGTCCTTGAAGACGACGCCAAGGGCCTGAAGCTCCTTCACACATTCAGAATGTTCCGCATCGCTCTCGGGGGCGATTGTCAGGTGTTGCTCCTCGAGCGTCTGCTGGGAGGGGAGCTTCGGCCCCTGCTTTTCCAACGGAGGAGAAGAGCCGGAAGGCGGCTGAGTGACCGGCGGCGTTTCGGTATCGGGCCTTTCCGGTTTTGGTTCGGGCTTTGGGGGAAGTCCTGGCGTGGGTTCTGCTGTAATTGATTTACCCGGACGGATTTCAGGTCGAGGGCCTTTCTCCGGCAGGCCTGCGTTGGTCAGGAGGCCAATGCAGCTCAGCGCCGCCAGTATCACGATGATCTTCTTCACACATCCACCCTTGTACGTTCGCCCCGGGAGAGAACGTGCGGATGCGGTTTTCGTTGCAATTTCGCAACGTTGATTGCTGCGGCGTAAATATGACTTATTAAATCAAGATATCTCGGGTCTGATATATTGACAATTATAGTCATGTTTTTTATGCGGCGAAAAGAAGGCGAGAAATCTTCGCCTGAAAGCCTAGCCAGCCCATCGAAAGCGCAACCGCGCCACGACCAGCCAGCCCGGTGACATTTCTCTCAAGGGGTTGTTTTCATGATCGTCCGGCACTCGCGCTCGGTTCTTTTGGCTTGCACGGCATTCGTCACGCTCGGCCTTACATCCATTTCACTAGCACAGACGACGGAGAAGCCCGCCGCGTCTGCCGGCGACAGCACGGTGCTGCAGCCGATCGTGGTCAAGGGCAAGCGCGTTGCAGCTAAGCCCGGCAGCGTGGCCGACACGCCGCTCGCCTCGCAGACGACGCAGGAAACGATCCTCAAGAAGAACGTCAACAACCTTGCGGATTTTGGCCGCACGGTGGATCCGGGCGTAACCTATGTGCCGAAGCAGGGCGGTGCCTTCCTGCGCGGCCTTGGTGGTCCCCGCATTACGACGATGGTGGATGGCGTTCCGATCCCGTTCCTGTCGAACGCTGCGCGTGCCGCCAACCCGATCACGGACACCACCAACGCCGACGGCGGCATGAATACCTTCGACTTCCAATCGCTTTCGACGCTGGATGTCGTACGCGGTGCGGACTCCAGCCGCGCCGGTTCGGGCGCGCTCGCCGGTGCATTTGTCCTCCGCACATTGGAGCCGGAGGATCTGATCGAGCCCGGCCGTGATTGGGGCGGCGTTACCAAGTTCGACTATGACGGTACCGACCGCAGCGCTGGCGGTTCTCTGGCTGTTGCAAAGAAGATCAACAACACCTCTGTCCTGTTCCAGGGCTCGTATCGAAAGGGGCATGAGATCGAGAACAACGGCAAGGTCGATACCATCGGACCGACCCGCACGGAGGCCAATCCGGCCGACTACGACCAGAACAACCTGCTCTTCAAGCTGCGGCAGCAGCTGGAAGGCGGCCACATGGTTGGGATCACCGCCGAACGCTTCAGCCGCGATACGACGACCGATCTGAAAACCCTTCAGGGCGCAACAACCGGCTCTTCCCGAGTCTACAAGATCGGCGACTATGACGGTACGGAAGACAATCGGCGTGAACGCGTTTCGTTGGATTACCAGTTCGAGGCGTCCAGTGCTGACTCGACCTTTGATGCGGCACGGATGAGCCTTTACTGGCAGCGTCTGACCCGTGAGGCAGGTGCCGAGGGTACCCGCGTCGGCACCGTCGCCGGCCCCTGGCTGCGCAACAACCAGATTCAGGAAAACGACTATGGTTTGACGGGTAACCTCACGTCCCGCTTTGCGACGGGCACATTTGAGCACGAGGTCAATATTGGCGGGGATGTCTCGCTCTTCAACGCGACATCCTTCATCGACGGCCTCGACGCTTGCATTCTCGGAACTGCCAGCGCTACCGCGAAGGCGTTTTCATGCCCGAATCTTCATGCCGACCAGGCTGATATTCCTGATGTCGATGGAGCACGCCTTGGCCTCTTCGTCGATGACAAGATCTCCTTCGGCAATAGCGGCTTTGCCCTCACGCCCGGTTTGCGCTTTGACTGGTACGACTACGACCCGAAGCAGACGGCCGCCTTTGAAGACAATCCGGGCTTTGCGGCCAACGGCCTGCCTGATGGAAGCGACGGTTCGCGCTTCTCGCCGAAGCTGCTTGCAACTTATCAGGTCGCGCCCGCAGTCGAACTCTTTGCGCAATGGTCAATGGCCTTCCGCGCGCCGACCATCAATGAACTCTATCTTGATTTCTCCAACCCTGCCTTCGGTTACGCTACCGTCGGCAATCCCGACCTGAAGCCGGAAACGGCGAACGGTTTCGAGATCGGCGCGAACTTCGGTGATAGCGATACGGGCGGTCGCGTCACGGCGTTCCACAATCTCTACCGGAACTTCATCGACAGTGAGACCAGCTTCGCCAATCCGCTCTATCCGGCGGGCCTGACCAGCTATTTCAATCGAAATCGCGTCCAGATATCGGGCGTCGAATTGGAGGCACATAAGCTCTTCGACAACGGCATCAACCTCCACGGCTCGCTTGCTTATGCCTACGGCAAGGACACCGACACGAACGAGTATCTGCGCTCGGTCGCGCCGCTCAAGGCAATTGTCGGCGCCGGCTATCAGCGCGAAACCTGGGGCACGGACCTGTCGCTTGTCACCTCCGCCGGCATGCGCAGTGACGGCAACACCAGGACCTTCGACGCACCTGGCTATGGCGTTGTCGATCTGACGGCCTGGTGGGAGCCGGAACAGACCAAGGGGCTGCGGATCCAGGGCGGCATCTACAACCTGTTCGATAAGACCTACTACAACGCCGTTGCGCTTAAGGACCTCAACAACACGACGGTCCCAAGCAATAGCAATACGGCGCAACCGCTGGACTTCTATTCGGAGCCTGGCCGGGTGTTCAAGATCTCGCTCGTACAGCGGTTCTAACGCGAGGGAAGGGCGGCCGTTGTGCCGCCCTTTTTATTCCCGGATTTCGGCTCTTGCGCTTGGTCCGATCTCACGCTAACAATTTCGCCCATGAATACGTCCTTGAACATTGCAGTTTGGTGGTGGGCTCGCTGAGGCGGCCTCGACCAATCGTGTCCAAAGACGACGATGAGCCGCCCGGAAAACGCCAGGCGGCTTTTTTGTTTTTAAGGCTGCCTGTCATCCGGGCCTGATAACGGAGTGGAACAATGGTAACGATCCTTCGTGATGACGGAGCGGAAATTTACGAGACCCGGGGCGGTATCACCGTTACCCGGCAGCGGCGCGCGATTCCTTACGCCGATGCGGTCTCCTCCTATATCGACAAGCTCGACGAGCGCCGCGGTGCCGTCTTCTCGTCGAATTACGAATATCCGGGCCGTTACACACGTTGGGACACCGCCGTCGTCGATCCGCCGCTCGGTATTTCCTGCAATGGCCGCCAGGTTTGGATCGAAGCCTACAACGAGCGTGGTGCGGTAATCCTCGCCTTTGTCGCCGAGCGCTTGAAGACAATTTCCGACCTCGTGCTCGGCGCGTCCTCGGCACGCCGTCTCGACCTAACGGTGAAGACGCCGGAGCGCGCCTTTACCGAGGAAGAACGCTCGAAGATCCCCACCGTCTTTACGGTGCTGCGCGCCGTCACCGATCTCTTCTATTCGAAGGCGGATGCGAGCCTCGGCCTCTATGGCGCCTTCGGCTACGATCTTGCCTTCCAGTTCGATGCGATCAATCTGAAGCTGACGCGCCCGGCCGACCAGCGCGACATGGTGCTCTACCTGCCGGATGAGATCCTCGTCGTCGACAACTACTCGGCCAAAGCCTGGATCGACCGCTACGATTTCGAAAAGGGCGGGCTTTCCACCGAGGGCAAGGCGGGCGACATTCCTGCCGAACCCTTCCAGCGCACGGATGCCATCCCACCGAAGAGCGATCATCGCCCCGGCGAATACGCCGATCTTGTCGTCAAGGCGAAGGAAAGCTTCCGCAAGGGCGACCTCTTCGAAGTGGTTCCCGGCCAGAAATTCATGGAACGCTGCGACAGCAAGCCGTCCGACATTTCCAAGCGGCTGAAGGCGATCAACCCGTCGCCCTATTCCTTCTTCATCAATCTCGGCAACCAGGAATATCTCGTCGGTGCTTCGCCTGAGATGTTCGTGCGAGTGTCGGGCCGCCGCATCGAAACCTGCCCGATCTCGGGCACGATCAAACGCGGGGATGATCCGATCGCCGACAGCGAGCAGATCCTGAAGCTCTTGAATTCCAAGAAGGACGAGTCCGAGTTGACGATGTGCTCGGACGTCGACCGCAACGACAAGTCACGCGTCTGCGAGCCAGGTTCGGTCAAGGTCATCGGTCGCCGCCAGATCGAGATGTATTCGCGTCTCATCCACACCGTCGACCACATCGAGGGCCGACTTCGCGACGACATGGATGCCTTCGACGGCTTCCTCAGCCACGCCTGGGCCGTGACGGTGACCGGCGCGCCGAAACTCTGGGCCATGCGCTTCATCGAAAGCCATGAGAAGAGCCCGCGCGCCTGGTATGGCGGCGCGATCGGCATGGTTGGCTTCAACGGCGACATGAACACTGGCCTGACGCTGCGCACCGTGCGCATCAAGGACGGCATCGCCGAAGTCCGGGCAGGGGCGACCTTGCTCAACGATTCCGATCCGCACGAAGAAGAAGCCGAAACCGAACTGAAGGCCTCCGCCATGCTTTCCGCCATCCGCGATGCCAAGGCCGGCAACTCCGGCAAGGTCAGCCGCGACGTTGCCGTCGTCGGCAAGGGCGTCAAGATCCTGCTCGTCGACCACGAAGACAGTTTCGTGCACACGTTGGCGAATTATTTCCGCCAGACAGGGGCGACGGTCTCCACCGTGCGCACACCGGTGCCGGAGGAAATCTTCGACCGGCTGGATCCTGATCTCGTCGTGCTGTCGCCGGGGCCCGGCAATCCGAAGGACTTCGATTGCAAGGCGACGATCAAGAAGGCGCGGGCGCGCAACCTGCCGATCTTCGGCGTCTGCCTCGGCCTGCAGGCATTGGCGGAAGCCTATGGCGGCGAGCTTCGCCATCTGGCAGTGCCGATGCATGGCAAGCCGTCGCGTATCCGCATTCTTGAACCTGGCTTGGTTTTCTCCGGCCTTGGCAAGGAAGTGACGGTGGGCCGCTATCACTCGATTTTCGCCGATCCATCGACTCTGCCGCGTGAATTCATGATCACGGCGGAAAGCGAAGACGGCACGATCATGGGTATCGAGCACACCAAGGAGCCGATCGCGGCGGTGCAGTTCCACCCGGAATCGATCATGACGCTTGGCGGCGATGCCGGCATGCGGATGATCGAGAACGTCGTCGCCCATCTCTCACGCAAGGCAAAGACCAAGGCGGCCTGACGGCGGCGCGGCTCTCGATGGAAACCTCGCTCTATCTGCCAGTCAAAGGCTTTCTGGAGGCGGCAGGCTATGTCGTCAAAGGCGAGATCGGCGGATGCGATCTCGTCGGCTTGACCGAGGGCGAGCCGCCTGTCGTGGTGGTGTGCGAGTTGAAGCTCAGCTTCAACCTCGAGCTCGTCCTGCAGGCGGTCGATCGCGCCGCCATGAGCGACGAGGTGTGGATCGCTGCCCGCGTGTCCGCCAAGGGACGCGGGCGCGAGGCTGACAAGCGCTACCGCGATCTTTGCCGCCGCCTCGGGATCGGCATGCTCGGCGTGTCCGACGGCGGCGACGTCAGTGTCATCGTTAGCTCGGTTTCGCCGATGCCGCGCACAAATCCGAAACGCCGGTCGCGGCTGGTCAGGGAACATCAGCGCCGGTGCGGCGATCCCGCCGTCGGCGGCAGTACGCGTGCGCCTGTCATGACGGCCTATCGCCAGCGTGCGCTGATCTGCGCTGCAGCACTCCAGCAGGGTTTGGTGCGACCGCGCGACATGAAGACGCTGGCGCCGGACGCGGGGAAGATCCTGCTCGGCAATGTCTACGGTTGGTTCGAACGGCGAGACAAGGGCGTCTATGCCCTGACGGCAGTGGGCGAAGCGGCGCTCCTCCGCTGGCCGCAATCCGTCAGCATCGCTGCTGAAGGCGGTAGTACAGGTATCGTCGACCCGGCGGAGAATTTCTGACGCCATCCGGAATGAGCAGTGGTCGCCGGCATAGCACTTGTGCGCACGCAGCCCCAAGATTGTTGGCTACAGGACCGCGCAATTGAACGCCGGCTTAGCTACGTGCGGCGGTCGATAGGCCGGACCTCCAGTAACGCAACCTTTATCGGAGGGCCGTGGTCGCGGCGTTCCAATCGCCCTAGCTTACCCGTTGTGAAAAATGCTGCGACGCTCGCTGGGGCCGCAATGGGTCCAGCCAATCCCGAGGCTCGACCATGGTTACGTTCACGCTCAATGGACAGAAAAGAACTTTTGGCGGCGATCCGGATACGCCGCTGCTATGGGTTATCCGCGATTTCGAAAGGTTGACAGGCACGAAATACGGTTGCGGCGTCGCCCAATGCGGCGCCTGCACTGTGCACATGGACGGCTTTACGCGTCGCTCCTGCATTACCCCGATTTCGACAGCTGAGGGCTCCGAGATCATTACGATCGAAGCGGTCGAAGGCAAAGAAGCGGAGGCTGTGAAAACCGCCTGGATCGCGATCGACGTGCCGCAATGCGGCTACTGTCAGTCGGGCCAGATCATGTCGGCCGTCTCGTTGCTGCAGAACATTCCCAAGCCGACCGACGAGGATATCGACGGTGCCATGGCCGGGAATATCTGTCGATGCGCCACCTACCACCGGATACGCGCGGCCATTCACAACGCCGCTGCTTCGATGGAGGGTTGAGCCATGACGATCCAGGAAATTTCAGCAACGCGCCGCGCCTTTCTTGCGGGCACGGGTGGATTGGTGATCGGCTTTGCGCTGATGCCGAAGGTATCCGCCTTCGCCGCCGAAAGCGGTGTGCAGGCCGGTGGCCCGGATTCGCTGGTGACGCTGAACACCTTCGTCAGGATCGGCACCGACGATATGGTGACGATCCTTTCCAAGCATATCGAGTTCGGGCAGGGGCCGTTCACTGGCCTCGCGACGCTGGTGGCCGAGGAGTTGGATGCCGATTGGGGGCAGATGCGCGCCGTGCATTCGCCCGCCGACGACAAGGTCTATGCCAACCTCGCCTTTGGCCTGCAGGGCACCGGCGGTTCGTCATCCATCGCCAATTCCTACGAGCAGTTCCGCAAGGCGGGCGCAACGGCACGGGCCATGCTGGTTGCGGCAGCCGCCGATGAATGGAACGTGCCGGCTAGCGAAATCACGGTCGAAAAGGGCCGCGTCAAGCATGCCGGTTCGGGCAAGGAGAGCGGCTTCGGTGCGCTGGCAACGCAAGCCGCGGGCATCAAGCCGCCGTCTAACGTCAATCTCAAGGACCCCGCGAACTTCACGCTTATCGGTCAGGAATTGCCGAAACTCGACACGTTCTCCAAGACCAATGGCCAGGCGATCTATACGCTGGACATCGTGCCCGACAATCTTCTTGTCGCGGTGGTGGCTCACCCGGATCATTTCGGAGCTGCGGTCAAATCCTTCGACGACAGTGAAGCCCGCAAGGTAAAAGGCGTGGTCGATGTCAAGCAGCTGCCGCAGGGAGTTGCCGTCTATGCCGACAATACCTTTGCCGCACTGAAGGGCCGGTCAGTGCTGAAGGTCGAGTGGGATCTGTCGAAGGCGGAAACGCGCTCCAGCAACCAACTCTCTGCCGACTACGCCAAGGCGCTGAGCGAAAAGGGCATCGTGGCATCTGAGAAAGGCGACGTCGAAAAAACCTTCGGCGA
The DNA here is from genome assembly GCF_012932765.1 of Rhizobium sp. 57MFTsu3.2. Lineage (NCBI taxonomy): Bacteria > Pseudomonadati > Pseudomonadota > Alphaproteobacteria > Hyphomicrobiales > Rhizobiaceae > Rhizobium > Rhizobium sp. 57MFTsu3.2. Next base: position 37,541 of record NZ_JDWI01000020.1, on the reverse strand, counting down.
TGCAAATCTGAAGATACTGGAGGCCCAGATCGTCTTTCCGTTCCTTGCCCATGCCCCGATGGAGCCTCTCGACGCGGTCTTCATCAAGGCGGCGGATGGAAGTCTCGACGTCTATAATGGTGCGCAGTTTCCCGGAATGGACAAGGCGACGGCGGCGAAGATCGTCGGGCTTGACCCGTCGAAGGTCCGGCTGAATACCCAGATCACCGGCGGCAGCTTCGGGCGCAAGGCGCAGTTTGGTTCGCCCTATATGCAGGAGGCGGCGGCAGTCTTTGCGGCGACCGACCAGTCGCGTCCGGTCAAGCACATGTGGACGCGCGAGGACGATATTCGCGGCGGCTATTACCGCCCGATGTATCTTCACAAGATGCGCGGCGCCATCGATGCGGATGGCCGCATCGTCGCCTGGGATCAGGCGATCGTCGGCCAATCGATCTTGGCCAAGGCGGATCTCGACAGCACTTCGGTCGAAGGGGCCTCGGACCTGCCCTACGACGTGCCGAACCTGCGAGTGGTGTCGCATAATGTGAACCTGTCGATCCCGCCGCTGTGGTGGCGGTCGGTCGGGCATACGCATACCGGATTTGCGGTCGAGACTTTCCTCGACGAACTGTTCCAGATGGCTGGCAAGGATCCGGTTCTGGGGCGGCTCCAGCAGTTGAAGGAGGACCCGCGTTACGCGGGCGTGTTGAACAAGGCCGCCGAGCTTGCCGATTGGGGAGGGAAGGTCCCCGAAGGCAGAGAGCGCGGCGTGGCGGTGGTCAAGAGCTTCAACACCTATGTCGGCCAGGTGGTCGAAGTCTCGGCCGGGACCGATGGCGTGCCTCGTGTCCACAAGGTCTGGTGTGCGGTCGATTGCGGCGTGGCGATCAACCCGAACGTCATCAAGGCACAAATGGAAGGCGGCATCGGCTATGGTCTCGGCGCGGTGCTGTTCGATGCCGTGACGCTTGGGGAGGGCGGCGCGATCATGCAGTCGAACTTCCACGACTATCGGTCGATCCGGATTAATGAGATGCCGGATGTCGAGGTCGCCGTTATCAAATCCGATGCGCCGCCTACGGGTGTCGGGGAGCCAGGCGTACCGCCCGTCGGACCCGCGACGGCGAATGCCTGGCGGCGACTGACCGGTGCGCCGGTTCGCAGCCTTCCGATCGTTGCCGTGGCGACGAGCTGAGGGAGGCGGAGATGAAAAGCAGACTAGCACTCGCCTGCGCAGCAGGCGGCCTCTCCCTTCTTGCGGCTTTGCCCGCCTCGTTCATGGCGCTGGCGCAGACGGCGCCCGCGTCCGACATGTCGACACTCAAGCCCGCGGCATCCTTTTCGTCGATCGCCGATCAGAAGGCGCGCTCGGTCGCTCTCTTCGAAGAGGCAAGCAAAGTGATCGAGCATCCCCGATGTCTGAACTGCCATCCGGCGGGCGACAGGCCGCTGCAGACGATGGCGATGCATCCGCATCAGCCGCCGGTGACCCGCGGCGATGGCGGAATGGGTGTGCCCGGCATGATGTGCAATACCTGTCACGGCGCGGACAATGCCACTGTCGTGGGGCAATCGCCGACGTTGAAGAGCATTCCCGGCAATCCGGCCTGGCATCTGGCGCCGATCGAAATGGCGTGGGTGGGCAAGTCGCTCGGCGAAATCTGTCAGCAGCTCAAGGACCCGGCACGCAACGGCGGCAGGGATCTGAGCAAGATCGTCGAGCACATGTCCCATGACAGCCTCGTCGGCTGGGGCTGGAACCCCGGGGAGGGCCGCGAGCCCGCGCCGGGCACCCAGGCGGAGTTCGGTGAGTTGATCAAGGCCTGGGTCGACACGGGAGCCGCCTGTCCGGCCGGATGATGAGACGGCGTCAAGCGTCGGTCAGTCTCGACGCTTGACGACCCTAAGGTTCAGCTCCAGGCGCTTTTTCCAAGCCGAGCGTCTGGTAAGGGGCCTGGTTTTGTGACCTTGACCTTTGACAAACGGTACGGCTTCGCCCATATGAACCCCATTGGCCGCCTGTGCGATTTTCGCGCGGGCGGTTTTGCGTTTGGATAGGTTGGTTTCTGCAATTCATTCGCATCCGCACCGATGTCTGCGCAGGGGATGAAGATGGACGAGAAGGGCAATCTTACGGTTCGGCGGTTGGCGCTCTGGGGCATCCCGATGTCGCTCGGCGTGATGGGCCTGAAGATGCTTGCATGGTGGATAACCGGTTCGGTGGCATTGCTGTCGGACGGGCTGGAATCGACGGTCAACGTCGTTGCCGCCTTCATCGCCTTCTTCGTCATCCGCTATGCGCAGAAACCGGCCGACCACGATCATCCGTTCGGTCATCATAAAGCGGAATATCTTTCGGCCGTAACCGAGGGCGCGTTGATCGTCGTGGCGGCGCTCTTGATCGTCAACGAGGCGATTGGGCATCTCTTCGATCCCCAGATGCTGGATGCGCCGGCGCTCGGTCTTGCGATCAACTTCGTCGCCGGCGTGATCAATGCCGTCTGGGCGCAGATCCTGATCAGGACCGGGCACAAGTATCGCTCGGCAGCGCTGACGGCGGATGGCCAGCACATCATGTCTGACGTCTTCACTTCGGTCGGCGTTCTTATCGGCCTGCTTCTGGCGCTGGCCACCGGCTATGCAATCTTCGACCCTGTGCTTGCCATTCTGGTTGCCGTCAACATTCTTTATCAGGGCTGGAAGGTGATCTCGAATTCGATCGGTGGCCTGATGGATCAGGCTGTCACATCCGAGGAGGAGGAGGCGATCAAGCAGGCGATTGCCACCCATGCCGCCGGCTCGATCGGCGTGCACGATCTGAAGACGCGCCGCGCGGGCGCGGTCACCTTTGTCGATTTTCATCTTGTCGTGCCGGCAGCCATGTCTGTAAGGCAGGCGCACGATATCTGCGATCGCCTTGAAGATGCCATCCGTGCAGCGCATCGGGGCTCCAGCATCGCCATTCACGTGGAGCCGGAGGGCGAAAAGGCTCATGGCATCCGCGTCAAAGTCATCAAGGAGGCTTGAATGCCCACAACAGACGTATCCAACCTGTCCATGCTGGGTAGCCAGACGGAATCTCCGAAATCACCCGAAGAGGCGGTTCTTGAGAAGGTGCCGTCGAGTCATGCCGGCACCGACTATGTCGTCCGCTTCACAGCACCGGAATTCACGTCGCTCTGCCCGATGACGGGCCAGCCCGATTTCGCCCACATCGTGATCGATTACATCCCGAACGAATGGCTGGTGGAATCGAAGTCGCTAAAGCTCTTCCTGCATGCTTTCCGCAACCATGGTGCATTCCACGAGGATTGCTCGGTCTATATCGCCAAGCGGCTTGTCGAATTGCTCGACCCGAAGTGGCTTCGAATTGGCGCCTACTGGTATCCGCGCGGTGGTATTCCGATCGACGTCTTCTGGCAGACCGGCAAGCCGCCGGAGGGCGTGTGGCTGCCCGACCAGGGTGTCGCGACCTATCGCGGCCGCGGCTGATGATTTGAAAAGAGTCGGTGGCGATCGTCTCGTATCGCCGTCGTATCAGTCGCCTGATTTGGTGGGATCGAGCGGGAAGCTTGCGCGATCCATTCGCAGCGGGCGCTTCTCGCCGCCGAGCCAGCCCCGGATCAGGTTTCTCGTCTTGATGCCCTCGAGGCAGAGCCGCATGAGGTTCTTGCGCAGCTTGCTCCGGGGGGTGAAGGCGCGGTCGATCGACCTGCGTACGAAAGCCGTCTTGTCGGCGCTGCCGTCCAGGAACTGCATCTGGATGACCGGCGCCGGTTCGATCTGGTAGGCCTTCAGCCAAGCGCGATGCCACATATAGGCATCGAGGAGGCCGTAAATCTTGGTATCCTCGAGCATCCGTTTTGCCGTGCGCGGGCCGATGACGTAGCCTGCTGTCCCGACACGGTTCTGGAACACCCGTGTTGCCCTGTAGATGCCGTCGGTCCAGAGGGGCGTCCTTGCCAGGATATGCGGGCGCGGCGCGAATTCGAGATCGTAGGCGCAGTCGCCGTCCTCGGCGCGCGCTTCAATGCTGGCGAGTACATCGGCAAAGCTTTCGGCAAGCACCGCATCGTCTTCGAGGATCAACGTCTGCTCGTTGCGGTCGATGATGATCTGCCAGGCGATCCTGTGCGAGGTGAAACAGGCAACGTCTTCGCGCAGCGTCGGGCTCGGCCAGCTGTTTGCTGCCTTCTGGCAATCTTCTGCAGAAAGGTCGCGGGCTTCGAACGCATCCAGGAACTTGAAATCGAGGCCAAGTCTGCGCATCTGCTGCGTCTGGAACTGTCGTCTCTTCTCCTCGGCCTTCCGACTGATGATAAGGATCTTCACTGATGCCCGCCTGCTCGACAATGTCGGCGGACCTTATCCGCCCGGCGGGGGCTTATCAATCGATGCGGTGCCATGCCCACGGAAACTCGGGGCCAATGGCCGATTAGGCGGATGCCGGATCTCGGATCAGACGTCGAAGCTGTCGTCATTGTCGGATTGATCGTCGTCGCTGTCGTCGTAAGCGGCCTGCTGCAGACTGGCATCGTCGTTATCGTTGTCATTATCGTCGACGACCTGTTGTGCGTTGCCGGTATCATTCGATGCCTGTTGCTTGTCGCCGTCGCTGTTGAAATAGTTGTTGATGACAGTCTCTTCAGTCGGCGCGTTGCCGAAGGGATTGTTGCCGGCAAGCGGGCTACCCCAGCCAAGCGACGACATGTGGCTCCCGAAGATCCCGCTCAGCGAATTGGCAAGCAACATGCCGCCCGCAACGCCAGCCGCCGTGCCGAGCGCGCCCTGCAGGAAGCTGCCGCCCGCGGAAGGTGCCGCCGCCTGTGAGCTCCAGGGGCCGGTCGGCTGCTGCGGCACGGCTCGAGGTGACGTGTCGAAGCCGCGCTCCTGCTGGATCTGCTGACGCGGGGCGCTTCCCCACGGACCGGAGGAGGGCGGAGGCGCCGCCGGCTGCTGCGGTGCCTGGCTGCTGCCGAAGATCGAGCTAAGGAAGCCGCCACCCTGTTCGGCCTTGTGATATTCGCTTTGGTCGGCCTCGAGCAGACGAATGCGCTCCTCCAACTGCTTGATGTGGTTGGCTGCCGCTTCCAGGCCCTTCTCTTGCACGATCACGGCTTGCGCAAGATAATAGGTGGCATAAGGCTGCTCGCGCGTTCCCTGATCGATCAGCGCTTCGGCGTCATGGTCACGCGGCGTTGCCGATGCGGTGCGGACGCGCTCGAAAAGGGCGGTCAGCAATTGGCGTTCTTCAGGTGACATGGCCGGTCTCCTTTGTTGCTGGCGATTTGCGCCTAGGGATGACGTAGGAACCGATTCCGACTTTTCAAAGCCGCGCTAAGTTACATCGCCGTAACCCGGCCCGGCTGCCTAACCATATCTTCACCCGTTCCGTGGCTTGTCTTTTTCCCGCATTGTTTTACGCATGGAGTCGCACTATGTGCGGTGAACCGAATTGGACGTAAGAGAGGTTCGAATGTACGAAGAAGAAGAACAGGACGACAAGACGAAGGAACTGCCGCTCGGCAAGGAAACGGAGGCGAACCTTTTTAAGTCGCGTTCGATCTTCATCTACGGGCCGATTACGCAGGAACTCGCGCAGAAGGTCTGCACGCAGCTCGTGGCGCTTGCCGCGGCCAATGACGACGATATTCGCATCTACGTCAACTCGCCCGGCGGCCATGTCGAATCCGGCGATTCGATCCATGACATGATCAAGTTCATCAAGCCGAAAGTCTGGATGATCGGAACCGGCTGGGTCGCATCCGCCGGCGCACTGATCTATGTCGCGGCTCCGAAGGAACAGCGCCTTTGCTTGCCGAACACGCGCTTCCTGCTGCACCAACCGTCCGGCGGCACGCGCGGCATGGCTTCCGATATCGAGATCCAGGCTCGTGAAATCATCAAGATGAACGAGCGCCTGAACAAGATCATGGCTGAAGCCACCGGCCAACCCTACGAGAAGATCGCTGCCGACACCGACCGCGACTATTGGCTGTCTGCTGAAGAAGCGAAGGCTTACGGCCTCGTCTCGCGCATCATCACGTCGCAGGCCGAGATCTGATTTTGAGCTATGAGAAGCGCCCTTGCCTGCCAGACAGCGGGCGAGGGCGCTTTTTTGTGGTCTGATGCGTCGTGACCCTTTGATGTGGCTAGCCTGAGCGAGCTCTGTTGGCCATCGGGCCCGCCAGACAACGCGCTAGCAGGAAGCAGAACCATATCGGCTCTTTCTGCCCTTGCCTCGCCGCGTTCCCTCGTGCTCCATGCGGACTTTCCGCTGCTCGAGTCCCGCGATGCTCAAAGATTTTTCCATCCAGGCCCTGTTCATGGGCATCCTCACCACCTTCGTGGGATTTGCCAGTTCGTTTGCCGTTGTCCTGCACGGCCTGCAGAGTGTCGGCGCGACGGATGCGCAGGCGGCGTCGGGTCTTATGGCGCTGTCGATCGCGCTGGGGCTCTGTGCGATCTTGCTCAGCAGCGTGACGCGGCTGCCCATCAGCATTGCTTGGTCGACGCCGGGTGGGGCGCTGCTTGCAAGTACCGGTGTGGTTGAGGGTGGGTTCAATGCGGCGGTCGGTGCGTTTCTGATTTGCGCGGTGCTGATCGTCATCGCCGGCCTGTTCAAGCCGCTCGGCCGGGCGGTGGCCGCCATTCCGGCGCCTCTGGCCAATGCAATGCTCGCTGGCGTTCTGATCGGCTTGTGTTTTGCCCCGGTTAGGGCGATCAGTTTCAATGCGTTGCTAGGCTTGCCGATAGCGCTGGCGTGGATTGTCGTCGGCGCGTTCAAGCGGCTCTGGGCAGTGCCTGCGGCGCTCGCAGCCTTTGTGCTGGTGGTTGCCTTTGGCGTGGACATTCCCGATGGAGCGCTCGGCTCGATCGAACAAGCGCTGCGGCCGCCCGTCGAGTTCGTTATGCCCGTCTTCAACCTGCCGGCTTTCATCTCCATCGCCCTGCCGCTTTTCATCGTCACCATGGCGTCGCAGAACATTCCCGGCATCGCCGTCTTGAAGGTGAGCGGCTACGCGCCGAAGCCCGGGCCGCTTTTTTCCGTGACCGGACTGTTCTCGATAGTCTCGGCGCCATTCGGCGGCCATGCGGTGAATCTCGCGGCGATTACCGCCGCGATGTGCGCCGGCCAGGACGCGCACCCCGATCCCGCGCGACGCTATTGGGCTGTCCTCGTCTCAGGCATCTCCTACGTTATTCTCGGCCTGCTGGCAGGCGCGGTGACGACGTTCGTTGCCTTGGCGCCGCCGATCCTGATCCAGGCAGTGGCCGGTCTCGCACTGGTCGGGGCGTTTTCCAGTTCCGCCATGTCGGCCTTCCAGGCACAGGACTCGCGGGAGGCGGCAGCCATCACGTTCCTGGTGACGGCATCGGGCGTTTCCTTCGGAGGAATCTCGGGCGCATTCTGGGGATTGCTCGCCGGAGGGCTGATGCTGGCCCTGTCACGTATCGTGCAAGCGGCGAAAAAATAGACGGAGGGATTGCCAGTTTTTTGTACCCCGGCTATAAGCGCGACCATGAAGAACACGGGCATCACGATTTCTGAGCAGGTTGCTCGCGGGCGCATCGCGCTCCGTGACAACACGCGTGCCCTTACCTCGCTTCTTCTCCTCGGCCTTACGCGCGGTTGCCGGGTCCGTTGAGGAGCGCCCGGCGGCCGAAAGCCCGCCCAGGCCATCGCTCCTCGTGACCAATCCCGAAAACTGATCAGCCGGATGCTTTCGCACCGGATTCGTCATCGCCAAGCCAGACCCAATACGCTACGACGCGGCTGGCCAGATGACGGGAAGAGGAAGAGAAGACATGGACACGAACACCCGCTCCCAAACCAAAGGCATGCCCGAGGCGGCGATCAAGTATCGCGCCTATCCGCAGGTAAATATCCCTGACCGTACGTGGCCGTCGAAGACGCTGACCAAGGCGCCGATCTGGTGTTCGGTCGATCTGCGCGACGGCAATCAGGCGCTGGTCGATCCGATGGGCCACGACCGCAAGGCCCGCATGTTCCAGCTGCTGCTCGACATGGGCTTCAAGGAAATCGAGATCGGTTTCCCGTCCGCGTCGCAGACCGACTTCGATTTCGCGCGCTGGTGCGTCGAGCAGGGCAATGTGCCCGACGACGTCTCGCTGCAGGTGCTGGTGCAGTGCCGTCCGGAGCTGATCACCCGCACCTTCGAGGCGCTTGAAGGCGCGAACCGCCCGATCGTTCACTTTTACAACTCCACCAGCGAATTGCAGCGTCGCGTGGTGTTCGGCAAGGACGTCCACGGCATCAAGCAAATCGCCGTCGATGCGGCAAAGATGATCTCCGACATGGCGGCGAAGGCCGGCGGCGGCTATCGTTTCGAATATTCGCCGGAGAGCTTCACCGGCACCGAGCTCGACGTGGCGCTGGACATCTGCAACGCCGTTATCGAGGTGATGAAGCCGACGCCCGATAACAAGCTGATCATCAACCTGCCGTCGACCGTCGAAATGGCGACGCCGAACGTCTATGCCGACCAGATCGAGTGGATGTGCCGCAATCTCGACAACCGCGAAAACCTGATCATTTCGCTGCATCCGCACAACGACCGCGGCACCGGCATCGCCGCCGCCGAACTGGCCCTGCTGGCGGGCGCCGACCGCGTTGAAGGCACGCTCTTCGGTAATGGCGAGCGCACCGGCAACGTCGACGTCGTCACCATGGCGCTGAACATGTTCACGCAGGGCGTCGACCCCGAGATCGACTGCTCTGATATCGTGCGGATGAAGGAAGTCTTCGAATATTCGAACCAGATGCCGATCGGCGAGCGCCACCCCTATGTCGGCGAACTGGTCTATACAGCCTTCTCCGGCTCGCACCAGGATGCGATCAACAAGGGCATGAAGGCGATCAAGGTCGCCAACCATCCAGTGTGGGAAGTGCCTTACCTGCCAATCGATCCGCGGGACGTCGGTCGCTCCTACGAGGCGATCATTCGCATCAACTCGCAGTCCGGCAAGGGTGGCATCGCCTATATCTTGCAGCAGGACTACGGGCTCAATCTGCCGCGTAACCTGCAGGTCGAATTCCGCGAAGACATTCAGCGGATCACCGATGAAGAAGGCAAGGAATTGCCGTCGAAGCGGATCTACGACCGTTTCGTCGAGCGCTACGTGACGCAGCCGCAAGGCCGCATCAAGTTTGTTGAGCACCACACCTATGCCGATCCCGAGCGCAAGGGGCAACGCATCGTTGCCGCCGAAATCACTGATAACGGCGAGACGAAGCATATCGAGGGCAGGGGCAACGGCCCGGTCGACGGCTTTATCAACGCGCTCTCGCACTATCTCGGCATCGAGATGTCGGTCGAGGATTATTCGGAGCATTCGCTGCAGCACGGTTCGAACGCTGCCGCGATCTCCTACGTCGAGACGTCCTATCCTGGCGGCAAGCTCTTTGGCGCCGGCATCAGCACGAACATTGTCGGGGCGTCGCTGGAGGCGATCGTCTCGGCTGCGAACCGCGTGCTTGAGGTGCGGGCCGGAAAGGCCTGACGAAATCAGCGCAGCGGAGTATTCTGCTGCGCACTTTATCCGGCTCAGGCAGCCAGCCGTGCCCGGTTGCGTGGCACGATATCGTTTGCCTCGTCCTGTGCTTCGGCATGTTTCTGACCCCATTTGCAGAGCGCCAGCAGAACCGGTTCCAACTCCAAACCCACCTCAGTTGCCGAATATTCGACGCGTGCAGGTACCTCTGCGAAGATCTGCCGGGTCACCAGACCATGCTTCTCCATCTCGCGCAGCTGCTGGATCAGCACCTTTTGGGTGATCTTTGGCAACATCCGCTTGAGCTCCGACAGGCGCTTCGGGCCATCGAAGACATAATAAAGGATGATAGGCTTCCAGCGTCCGGCTATCACCTTGAGCGCCCGCTCGACAGGCAATCTGGGCAGCTTCTTGATCGGAGCGGTCATGGTCACCTCCTGGTGGGTGTAGCACCAAATTCTCTGTATTTTGGCAGCGCAGCTTATTGCTAAGGCGCATCTCACGCCAATTCAAACGTGAGGTTTGCTATGAAAGCCATCCGCTACGACCATTTCGGTTCGCCCGAGGTCTTGACCTGTGTTGAGCTGCCGGTGCCCGAACTGCAGGCCGGCGAAGTGCTCGTTAGGGTTCACGCCGTAGGCGTCAATTTCTTTGAAGTCTTGATGCGCGCTGACCGCTACGCGGTGACGCCTCTATTGCCGATGCTGCCGGGCGTCGAAGTTGCCGGAGTGGTCGAGAAAGTGGGTGAAGGCGTCGACGGCACTCGGCTTGGGACGCGAGTTGCCGTGCCGCTCTTTGCCCTCGGTCACGGAGGCGGATACGCCGAATATGTGGCGGTCGACGCAGGATATGCCGTGCCTATACCCGATAGGCTCCCCTTTTCCGGCGCAACTGCCCTGGTGGTGCATTGACTGACAGCATTGCATATGGTCCAGCAAAGCTCGCTGATGGGCAAAACGGTCCTTGTTCATGCCGCGGCAGGTGGCGTGGGTTCCTTGCTGACCCAGCTTGCCAGGCGTCGTGGTGCTCGGCGCGTGATCGCGACGGCAGTGAGCGCAGCAAAGCGATCGCTGGCGCTGGAGATGGGGGCTAATCTGGCTATAGACTATAGCGCCCCCGGCTGGGAAACGTCTTTAGCTGGCCTCCGCCCGGACGTTGTTTACGACACGATTGGTGGCGACATGACGCGTGCGTCGCTCGCGGTTCTCGCGGATGGCGGCGAACTTGTCTTTGCGGCGCTCGGCCGGTTCGCAGCCACAGCCGAGGACATTACCCGCATGCTCGACAAGAACCAGTCGCTGAGAGGCCTTGCGCTTCTGCCGTTGCTGGGAGCAAGTCTTGTTCCCGATCTCCAGTCGCTCTTCGAACTGGCCGCTTCCGGGGAGCTGAGGCTCTTACCCGGGCGCCAGTTTCCGCTTCACGGCGCAGCGGAGGCGTATCGGGCGATCGAAAGCCGCATGGCAACGGGGAAGGTGGTCCTGATGTCCTAAAGCTTTTCAATTCAACCCTGAAAGGTTCAGATCGATGTAGCGACCTGCATGGCGAGCTGGCCAAGCGAGGCTTCCGACGACGGGCCAACGAGCACATAGGATGTGCCGGCATTGTGCCAGGAAACGACGCCGATCTCGTCCTTGATCGTTTCCTTGAAATCGTCTGCCTCGGAAGGCAGGTTGTCCTTGCGGAAGCAGATGGAAGCCAGGTCGCCATCGGAGCTGGTGTAGACGAGTTGGCCGACCGGCCTGCTGTCGCCGATGAAGACGCGGGCACCCTGGAAGGTCCAGCCCTGTTCCGACAGGTCAGGGACACGGAATGCAACGCCGACCGTTGAGGTCAGCCAGGTAGAAATTTCCTCTGCCTGGGTCGACGGAACCTCGAAAATATGACGGGGCTGGCGGGCGATAAGCCGCTGGTTGGCGATGACGTCGGTCAGCCACTGGTTGGAGTCAGGAATGGCTTCCATCGTTGTCGCGGCAGGCGATTGCATGGTGCTCATGCTGCCGGCGGCGAAGAAGCCGATGCCACAGCCGGCAATGAGGAGGACGATTGCAGCCGCAAGAGCCTGTGGGCCGATCGGCGCAAGTTTGAAGGAGGGCCGCGAAACGCGCGGTGCAACCGGAGCCTTTGGTGGCTGCGCGCTCTTGATCGACCGCACGAGGGCGAGTGGAACCGGCTCCCTGAGAACGTCGTCGAGGCGGTGCTTTCCGAAGTCGGCGCCGTGTCGCAGCTTGTCGTAGAGCCGCTTGGCACCCTCGTCGGTGGCCAGGCGCTGCTCAAGCTCATGCTTCTGTTCGGGCGTCGTCTCGCCATCCAGCAGGGCGGCTAGCTGAGCATCGAGCGGCAGTTTCTTGAAATCGAGCAATTCAGTACCTGTGAGGATAGTTGTCCGCGACACTGGCGAAATGCAGTCTCGCCGCGGCAAGCTGGGATACGACGATGTTGATGGTGACACCCATGATGTCGGCGGCCTGCTGATAGCTGTGCCCTTCGACAACAACCAGCAAAAAGGCGCTGGATGTGCCTTCCGGCATGTCGGCGATCATGCGGTGGATGACATCGGGATTGACAAGCGAGGTGCGATCGCGGTTCGCTTCCCGGATATCGGTGACATTGCCCCTGGGAGTGGGGTGCGGCTTCCGACGCCGATGCTCGTCCGTCCAATGTTGGCGGGCGAGGGCGTAGACCCAGCTTTCCAGGCGGCCTTCGCCATTCCATTGTCCGCTCTTGGCGATGGCGCGCTCACACGCCACTTGTGCGAGTTCGTCCGCACTCGCTGCGTCACCTGCAAGGGTCATCGCGAAACGCCGCAGCCGGGGCAGAAGGCCCACCAGGTCGCGTCTGATATCGATGGTCGTCACGGGTTGACGCATAGTCTTTCCAGGTAATGCTTGGGCGGTCGGCGAGAGCGCCCAGCAGCATATCGATTTATATTGCTTCTGTGTCCTTTATGAAACAAGTACCGGATGCTTCGCAAGCATCCGGCGGCCTATCCCACGGGTTCTCAAAGCTTTTCTTCATTAGGCTCGGCTCGGATCAACGTCAGTATGTACGATAACCATTCAGTGCCTGCAGCAGCGAGCGATAGGCCCAGGTCTGCTCGCCGCCCCGATCCCGGATCTCGACGAGCTGGACACGCGCTCCCTGCACGTCACCCTGTTCCACCAAAGCTTGTCCCATATATGACCGTGCCAGAATATAATTCTCGTCCGCCTGCAGCGCCTTGCGGTAATACGACATCCCCAGCTCCATTCTGCCCGCCTTGCGGTTGGCATAGCCGAGATAGTTCAGGATGCGCGGATCGTTCTGGTTCCTGGCAAGCTGAAGCACCGTCAGGGCGTTGTCGTATTGACCGGCATAGGCAAATTCGCGGGCAGCCTTGTAGAGTTCATCGTCGTTGAACGAATTCTTCTTCGGGACCACGCATTCCTTGCGCTTCGCATCCCAAACCTTGCCGCCGGCACATTTTGTCGTCGTTTCGGTCTTTGGCGGCGGCTTGGTTTCGTCGCTTTCGTCGCCGATGGCAAAGGCGGATGAGGAGACTGCGAGGGCAAGCGAGCCGGCCAAAGCCAGACTGCGAAGACTGATCGACGCCATGGGCATGCAATAACTCCGTGAATTGGTGCTGCCGAGGCGACAAGTTTACGTGGCAATCGCCAATTGCCAAGACCTCGGATGCTTTGCCAAATTCAAGATATCGTCATCTTGAATTCCTGAATCAGCTTGGCGAAGAAGATGAATCCAAAAACGGCGCTAAGCCTTGAAAATATCGACGCTTTCGCTGCACACGCCATCGCCCATGGAGTTGATGCTGAACCGTTCCCCGGTCAGCTCCCAAGCGCCCGGTGCGCCATCGATCGAGAAGAGGTTGTAGCCGGCACGGGGTTTCAGCCCGCCGGGCCCCTGCGATGCAGAGGCGATACCGACGACGGGAACCGGACCAGTCTGGCCGCGCAGCCAGTGCAGCGTGTTCAAATGGGTATGGCCGTGGAGCACCAGTTCTGCACCGCCGGTGGAGATCACGGCGCCGAAGCGGCGGATGCCGATCATCCGCTTGTGGAAGGAGGTCGCGCCGCGGATCGGCGGATGGTGGATCATCACGACGCGAAACAAGCCGGCCTCGCCAGCGGCACGCAGCATGTTCACCGTATCGCGGGCCTGGCGCTCGCCGAAGAAGCCGCTGGCCGCGAAAGGGGGCGTCGCGACCGCCGTCGAACAGCCGACGATCGCGACCTTGCCGCGAACGCGAAGATAGGGAAAGACGTGGCGATTTTCCTGCCATTCGGCTGGAGCGAGGTCACCGCGCACATTGTCGTACCATGCGCGCACCGACTTTTCGTAGGCGCCGGGCACGTAGGCATCGTGGTTTCCCGGCACGATTGAATTGTCTTCGGGATCACCGAGTTCTTTCAGCCAAGCGGCTGCGGCTCGGATCTCCAGTCCGCTTGCGAGGTTCACGAGATCGCCGGTAACCGCCAAATGATCGGCTTGCTTCGCGTGTATGTCATCGAGCAGCAGATCGAGCGTGCTACCGAAAAGGTGCTTGCTCCTGTTGCGATGCCAGTTCACAAAGCCGGTAATGCGTTTGGAAAAGAGCTCGCGGACCGAAAGGCGAGGAAGAGGGCCGAGATGGATATCGGAGATGTGTGCGAGCTTGAACATGCGACGACACATAGCCCAGTCAGTCTGCAATTCAAACACATCTGCTTGAACGGATTAGCGGAATTGGAAAAAGCGTGACCAGAACCATACGCCCCTGGCAATCGCGAGTGCTGATGCGCATCGTGCATATGTATTTCGCTGTTGCGCGCGGAATGACGATGGGCGTGCGGGCCGCCTGCTTCGATTCGGCGGGTCGTATCTTTCTCGTGCGGCACAGCTACCTGCCGGGCTGGCACATGCCTGGCGGCGGGCTGGAGCGCAATGAGACTGCCGAGGAAGCCTTGATCAAGGAGCTTCGCGAGGAAGGGAATTTGCGCATCCTCGGACGGCCGGAGCTCTTCCACATCTATTTCAATACGGCGGCCAGCCGCCGCGATCATGTCCTTTTCTATAAGACGCAGGTTGAGCAGACGGCACCGCGCCCGCCAGACCGGGAAATCGTCGAGTGCGGCTTCTTCGCGATCGATGATCTGCCAGTGGGCACAACGGACGCAACGCGTCGTCGTCTGGCTGAACTCGCGGGCGAGCGGGAGCCCGCCCACGTGTGGTAGAGCGCAGGGCTAGGCCGCTGCCAGTAGGGCACGGCCATGCGGGCGATCGAGATCCAGTGCCGGGCCGACAGGCACGATGCCGGTCGGATTGATCGTCTTGTGGCTGCGGTAATAGTGGTCCTTGATGTGGCGGAAGTTGACCGTCTCCTTGACGCCCGGCGTCTGATAGAGATCGCGCAGATAGGCCGACAGATTGGGGTAGTCGTCGATGCGGCGAATGTTGCACTTGAAGTGGCCGACATAGACAGCATCGAAGCGCACCAAAGTCGTGAACAGCCGCCAATCGGCCTCGGTCAGTCGATCGCCGAAGAGATAACGACCCTTGCCGAGACGGTCTTCCAGCATGTCCAGCGTTTCGAAGAGCCTGACGACATTTTCGCCATAGGCTTCCTGTGTCGTGGCAAAGCCGGCCTTGTAGACGCCGTTGTTGACGGTGTCGTAGACGACAGCGTTGAGCTCATCGATATCGGCGTGCAGGTCGTTCGGGTAGAAATCGGCGGTCGAGCCCGTCAGATGATCGAAGGCGCTGTTGAACATCCGGATGATTTCGGAGGACTCGTTGTTGATGATCGTGTTGGTCTTCTTGTCCCACAAGACCGGAACGGTCACCCGGCCGGAATAGTGCGGGTCGGCCTTCATGTAGATTTCGTATAGCGTCTTGGCGTCGAAGAGATGGTCGCCGGTGGCGCCGTCGCCGATCTTGAATTCCCAGCCCTTCGAAAGCATCAGCGGATCGACGACCGAAACGCTGATGAGGTTTTCGAGCTTCTTCAGCTTGCGGAAGATCAGGGTCCGATGCGCCCACGGGCACGCCAGCGAGACATAAAGGTGGTAGCGGTCTGCCTCTGCCTTGAAACCACCCGTTCCGGACGGGCCAGCCGCTCCGTCCGCTGTAATCCAGTTCCGAAACTGCGAGGCGGTGCGCTTGAAGTGCCCCTTGGTTTCCTTCGTGTCGTACCAGACGTCATGCCAGACGCCATCAACCAGCATGCCCATATTGTGATCCTTCAAATTTTCCTTGGCTCGAACATATCCCACGTCCTGGCGATTTGCAGGGCGGTAAAGATTGAACACTGCGTCACGCCGCGCCGTCGCTTTCTAAATTTCCATTGGACGACTGAAATTTTTCCTGCTATCGGCGATTTCACATTTCTGGAAACCGATTTGATGTTTGCACCGAGAAACCTGCGACGACGCTGATGCTCCCGAACGCCTGACGGCGTGCTCGAGATCCATCAACTCTGTCTATCCGGTTTCCGTCTCATCATGCACAAGCACGATCTGGTCTACCTCACTGAGGATGCGTCGCACGACGCTGCTATCGAACACATCAACGAAGAAGCATTCGGCCCTGGCCGGCATACGCGTGCGGCCGCCCGGATCCGCGAGCAGGGGCCGCACGATCTCTCGCTCTCCTTCATTTGCGCCGATGATGGCGAGACCATTGCATCTGTGCGCATGACGGCTGTTCAGGCCGGCTCGGTGAATGGGCACCTGCTTGGGCCGCTTGCAGTACGGCCGTCGCACAAGGGTCGCGGCATCGGCCGGGAACTCGTCCGGATTGCCATCGACGCCGCGCGTCGCAAGGGATCGGAAGCGGTCATCCTCGTCGGCGATCCGCCTTACTACTGCCCCCTCGGCTTCGAGCGGGTGGCCCACAACGCGATCACGTTTCCCGGTCCCGTTGATCCGTCTCGCGTGCTGGTCGTGCCGCTTGTCGAGGATGCGCATAGCAGGCTGAAGGGAACTATCGGCTGGCGAAAATAGGTTGCATGCGGTATTGAGAGCCATAGGCCTGAGACACGCTTCGCGTGATTTTTCAGCGGCTTGAGAGGTAGCATGAGCAACGTTTCCATGGACGAGGCGCTGGATCGCGCCGGCACCGGGCCCTTCCAGTGGCGCCTGATCGGCATCTTCGGTCTTGTCTGGACAGCGGACGCGATGCAGGTCCTCGCCGTCGGCTTTACGGCAGCCTCGATCGCGGCCACCTTCGGGTTGACTGTTCCGCAAGCCCTGCAGACAGGTACGCTGTTCTTTCTCGGCATGCTCATCGGCGCTGTCGCCTTTGGGCGCCTGGCCGACAAGGTCGGGCGGCGTCGGGTCCTGATCACCACTGTTGCCTGCGATGCGCTTTTCGGCACCCTTTCCATCTTCGCTCCCAGCTTTGCCAGCCTGCTCGTGCTGCGTTTCCTGACAGGAGTGGCGGTCGGTGGCACGTTGCCTGTCGACTATGCGATGATGGCGGAGTTCCTGCCCGCCAAGAGCCGTGGCCGCTGGCTGGTGGCGTTGGAAGGCTTCTGGGCGGTCGGCACGCTGATCGTCGCACTGGCTGCCTGGGCTGCGAGCGTCGCCGGGGTAGCCGATACCTGGCGCTACATTTTCGCCGTCACCGCAGTTCCGGCGCTGCTGGGCCTGACACTGCGCTTCTTCGTTCCTGAATCGCCACTCTACCTGCTGCGGACCGGGCGGGCGGGCGAGGCCAAGGTGATCGTCAACCGAATGCTGGCGCTGCACCGGAAAGCACCACTGCTGCCCGAGGATCAA
Organism: Rhizobium sp. 57MFTsu3.2; assembly: GCF_012932765.1. Classification (NCBI taxonomy): domain Bacteria; kingdom Pseudomonadati; phylum Pseudomonadota; class Alphaproteobacteria; order Hyphomicrobiales; family Rhizobiaceae; genus Rhizobium; species Rhizobium sp. 57MFTsu3.2. The sequence goes on along the minus strand of NZ_JDWI01000020.1, from coordinate 20,292 downwards.
ATCGTCGCGTCGTCGCAGGTGGCTGAGGGCATCTTCTCCGACGAGCTTCGTCGCCGAAGTGTACTGATCCTGACGATCTGGTTCCTGGTTTCCGTTTCCTACTACGGGGTCTTCACCTGGATGCCGGCGAAGCTGGCCAGCGATGGGTTCGGCTTCGTCCGCGGATACGGCTTTCTGGTCTTCGTCGCCCTGGCTCAGATCCCGGGCTATGTACTTGCCGCCTACGGGGTCGAGGCTTGGGGTCGCAGGCCGACCTTGATCGGTTTCTGCCTGCTGTCTGCGCTTGGTTGCCTGCTCTTCGTGGTTTCTCCTGACGACATGCTGATCGGCGCGTCGCTGCTGGTCATGAGTTTTGCGCTACTCGGGACGTGGGGCGCGCTCTATGCCTACACCCCGGAACTCTATCCCACCGCCTCACGGGCGACAGGCATGGGCGCTGCGGGGGCGATGGCCCGCCTTGGCGGACTGCTGGCTCCATCCCTGATGGCGTTCATCGTCACGGGTGGGTTCGGTCTGGCCATCGGCCTGTTTGCGGGCCTGCTGGTCGTGGCGGCCTTTGCGGCAACGGCGATCGATATTGAAACACGCCAGGCGGCGCTCAGCTAGAGCATCTTGCGCAGAAACGTGCGGGTACGGCCTTTCGGAAACTCTGGTAGTTCGCCGAATATCTCGTAGCCTTGCCGTTGATACGCTCGCAGGGCTAGCGGATTGAAGGTGTCGATCCAAGCCCCATGGCAGCCACGTGCCGCTGCTTCCTCTTCCGCCAAAGCAAGGATCTTGCCGGCCATGCCCTTGCCGCGTTCCTTGTCGGGAATGTACAGCAACTGCGTGAAGAGCCATCCCCAGGCGGTATAGCCGGACAGGCCACCGGTGACGTTCCCGTCGGTATCTCGAATGAGAACCGCGAGCGGTTGCCGTTCGGCTGGGCCGACGTCATGGACGTTGAAGGCTGATAGCGCGTCGCCGATCGTGCTGAGATCATCGGCGGCGGGCGAGCCGGTCACTTCAAACTCGGCCATGCCGCTAACGCCCTTCGCGCCACCACATGGCGCCAAAGGCAAGCAGCAGAATGCCGACACCGGCGAAACCGGCAAACAGCGGCAGGGTGTTGATGCCCCTCAGCACCGTTTCGTTGGTAAGGTGGATCTGCATGCGATCGTCGTCGGCAACGCGGATCTGGCCGCGAACCGGCAGGATCGGCGGGATGCTGATCGCGCCGCTGCTATCGGAAACGCGGGTGACGAGCCCCTTCGACTTGTCGGAAATCGGCTTCAACGCCTCGGTCGTCGAGATCATGGCCTTGAATTCAGGAGCATCGACTGCGCCGACATGCGCCAGCGTCGTCATGTCGCCGTTTCTGATCTCGAAAAGGCCGATCTCGTCCATCTTCTTCTCGGCCTTGAAGAGGCCCGGCTCGGCTTGCGTCAGGGGGAGAGTTTCCGTCCTTCCCGAGGGATATCGGACCGTTGCATTGCCCGGGTCGCCGCCAATGGTCTGACGCGTGATCTCCAGCGTGCGGCCGGATGCGCGTGCCGTCAGGGCCTCTTCCTCAAGGGCGGGCTCCTTCATCAGCCAGTGGGCGACGCGGCGATAGAGCGACACATGCGGGCCTCCGCCCTCGAAGCCGCGGGCCCAGAGCCAGCCCTGGTCGGAGAGCAGCATGGCGACACGCCCCTGTCCGGCGCGATTGAGAACGAGCAGCGGATGGTTGTCAGCGCCGACCATCACCGTCTGGCCCTGCGGCGGCTCCACATCGACGCTGCGGAACCAGCGGCCCCAATGCGGCGGTTCGTCAGCGGATCCATCGAGGCCGCGGGTAACGGGGTGTTTGCGGCCTTCCTCCGAAAGCCGGGGGTAAAAGGCTTTTTCGATCATCTGCCCGGTCGGTGCGGCCGGCAGCACCGACGATAGCGGCGTCAGGGCAATCGAATCCTGGCCGGCATGTTCTGGGCCGGCAGCGATCAACAGCGCGCCGCCATTTTCCACGTACTGGGCGATATAGTCGTAGTAGAGGATCGGCAGCACGCCGCGATGCTGATAGCGGTCGAAGATGATCAGGTCGAAGTCCTTGATCTTATCGACGAACAGCTCGCGGGTTGGGAAGGCGATCAGCGACAGTTCGTTGATCGGTGTGCCGTCCTGCTTTTCGGGCGGGCGCAGAATGGTAAAGTGGACGAGATCCACCGAGGCATCCGACTTCAAGAGATTGCGCCAGGCGCGCTCGCCGGCATGCGGCTCGCCGGAGACGAGCAGAACGCGCAGGTTTTCGCGAATGCCGTCGATCAGGTGGACCGCGCGGTTGTTGGCGTCGGTGACTTCGCCCGGAAGATCGGCGACCGAAAATTCGAGAACGTTGCTGCCGCCGCGCTCGACCTTGAACGAAAAGGGCGTGTCGCGGCCAGGCGTTGCCTGGAGCGTGGCGATCTCGTTGCCGTTGAGTTTCACCGTGACGCTTGCCGTGCCGCCGGGGCTCGGTCCGTCGTCGAAGACGCGCAGCATCAATTGCTGCTCCTCATTGACGATCCCGAAGCGCGGTGCCTTCACGACCTCGATGCGGCGGTCGAACTCGTTGGCCTTGCCCGTGATCAGGCCGTGGATCGGCGCGTCGAAGCCGAGCGCCTGATTGACGCCGGGAACGTCGTGGATTTCGCCGTCCGTCAGCATGATCGCGCCGCCGATGCGCGCGGGCGGCACGTCCGCGACAGCCGCCGAAAGCACATTGAACAGCCGGGTCGAGGGAGCATCGGAATCTTGCGGCTCCGTCGCGTCGACGTAGCGCGGCTCGACATTGGGGAAGCGCGAGAGGCGATCCTTCAACTGCGCCAGGGCATCGTCGGTCATCTTGATGCGATCAGGCGTTTGCTGGCTCTGGCTGCGGTCAACGATGACGGGCACGACGGTCGACAGTGGGTCGCGATCTTCCTGCAGCAAGAGAGGGTTGGCGAGGGCAGCCAGCAAGGCAAGGGCCGCGATCGAACGAATCCATGCGCCGCGCACGCCGCGCCAGATGCCAAAGGCAGCGGTTGCGAGAACAATAACCGCCAGACCCGCCAGGAGCGACCAAGGAATGAAGGGTGAAAAATCAACCGTCATATCACTGTCCCAACCGTTCCAGCAGGGCGGGGACGTGGACCTGATCGGTCTTGTAGTTGCCGGTTAGCATGTACATCATGATGTTGACGCCGCTGCGGTAGGCGTATTCGCGCTGTGTCTCGTCCGGGGGGACCGTCGGCAACAACGGTACCCCATTGTCATCGACGGCCCAGGCACCGGCAAAATCGTTGCCGGTGATGAGGATCGGGGAAACGCCGTCGGCCGTGGCCGCCGACTTGGCGTTTTCGGGACGACTTTCCTGGCGTGCTTCAATCCAGAGCGGGCTACCCGTGTAGCGGCCGGGGAAGCTTGAGAGCAGGTAGAACGATTTCGTCAGCACGTGGTCCGACGGCACCGGTTCCAGCGGCGGAATATCGAGATTGGCAAGGATTTGCTGCAAGCGCTCGCCGTTGGCGCTGACCGAGCCGCCATTGTTGTCGAGCGCGCTGAACTGATCGCGCGTATCGAAGAGCACGGTTCCGCCGGCGCGCATATAGGCATCGATCTTGTTGATTGCAGCTGCCGAGGGCATCGGCGCGGTGGCCGAGATCGGCCAATAGATGATCGGATAGAAGGTGAGCTCATCCTTGGTGAGATCCACGCCGACAGGCGGTGATGGCTCCAACGTGGTGCGGTATGTCAGGAATTCCGTCAAGCCCTCCAGCCCGCGTTCGGATATGTGGTCGACGTCCTGTTCGCCGGTGACGACATAGGCGAGGTGCGTATTGTCGAGCCGCTGGAAGATCTGATCGTCGCCGGGCTTGGAGTCGTCGGCATGCGATTGCCCCGGCTGCAGGAAGAAGGCCGCACTGACCGCCACAGCGACAAGCGCCGCTGTTCGCGCCGCCGGGCGCAGCCTCGAGAAAGCGCCGCTCATGAACATTACGATCAGGCTGTCGGCCAGCAGCAACAGGAAGGCGATCAGGAACAGCGCGGGCTTTGCCGACCAGGTTTCGCCGCCGATCAGCCCTTCGCGCACGACTGTGAGACCCGACGTATCAAGCGGCTTCAGTTCGGCATTCTTCGGCAGGATGTTCAGCGCGGTAAATCCTTCTTCGGAGCCGTAAAGGCCGGGCGGGTTGTCGAAGCTTGCGACCGGCGTGACCTTCGCGTTCGGGATCAGCGGACGCGCCGTGCCAGTTTCGGTCGTGAGTGCGCCTTTGGCGGTCAACAATCGGAAAGGCGGCAGCGCTTCGGCGGTCGATGCACCGCCGGCTTCAGCGGTAACGCCACCGGAACGCGACAACTGGACGAGGCGGCGCAGCATCTCGACAAAATTGCCCGAGATCGGCAGGTCAGACCACGTCGCTTCTGCGCTGACATGGAACAGGACGATCCTGCCTGCATTGATCGGCTTCGTCGTGACCAGCGGCGTGCCATCGGCGAGGCTCGCCCAGGTGCGCTCGGCAAGATCCGGCGTCGGCTCTGCGAGAACCTGCCGCTTGACGGTAACATCGGTCGGCTTCGGCATGCCGGCGAAGGGGCCGAAGGTTGGAAATTCGGCGAGGGGCTGCGGTTCGGCCCATGAGAGCGCGCCACCCAATGCACGCTCGCCCTGGCGCAACGTCACCGGCACCAGCGGATCGTCGGCGGGTGCGGCGGCAAGGCGCGGCCCGGCGAAGCGGACAAGTGTTCCGCCATTTGCGATCCAGCGCTGCAGCGGCTCGTAGGTTTCCTGGGGTAGGCGACCGATATCCGCCATGATGATGACAGATGGATTCTGCGACAGGAGATCCGGGATCGAGGTCGCGAGATCAGGCGTGTTCGGCTCGATCAAATCGGCATAAGGCTGCAAAGCGCGCTGGATGTAATAAAGCGGCGAAAGCAGCGGTTGGAAAGTGTCACCGACCTCACCTGATAGCAGAACCACGCGGCGACGCTTGAAACCGTCGTCGAGCAGATGCACGGCGCCAGCCGTCGCGTGGTTGTCGATGCTGACGCGCGCGAAATCGTTGCGCATCTCAAACGGTGCGGTGATTGATCCGGTCGCGACGCTCTGACCCGGCTGGAAGTCGATCGAGCCGGTCGCGATCGCGCGTCCCTGCGTGTCCTGCGCGGTGATCGGGCGCGAGGCGGCAGCGCCACTGTCGAGGCGCGTGGCGGTGACCGTCATCGCGTCGGCGGCATTGCTTGCGGACGTGATCGCAATCGTTTCGTTTGCGTCTCCTGAGATCAATCGCAATTGGGCAGGCGAGAGGTCGGAAAGCTGGCGGACGGTCGTGTCGTTCTCTCTTGCGGCGGCGCCATCCGTAAGGAAGGCGAGAGTGCCGGGATGGACGCCGTTCAGCGCGGCGCGGAGAGCCTCGAAAGCACGCTGGCGATCCGGCACAAGCGGCTTCGGTTCTGCGGCACGCAGCTTGTCGCGGGCGACGGCTGCCGTTCCGGGGACGGCATCGTTGGTCGGGTCGGCGGTGAAGGCGATCGCCACCGGAGTACCAGCGGATTCCGCGTCGTCGATCAGGGCGTCAGCGGTCTTCACGCGGCGATCCCAATCCGGCGAGGTGGCCCAGCCGTTGTCAACAAAGAGCACGAGCGGACCGCCGGAAGCGATTGAATTGGTGCGCGGATTGAAGACCGGATCGGCGATGGCCAGGATGACTGCGGTCGCAAGCAGCATGCGCAGCAGCGTCAGCCACCAGGGACTCTGGGCAGGGGTTTCTTCCCGCTTCAGGACCGTGGCGAGAATCTTCAGAGGTGGGAAGACTTCTGTCTTCGGGCGCGGCGGCGTCAGTCTGAGAAGCCACCAGATGATCGGCAAGGCCACAAGGGCGCCGAGGATTGCGGGATAGGCAAAAGCAAAGGGGAGAGCGTTCACGCGCGTTCTCCCTGCGTCATCCTTGCGGGCATGCCCGAAAGGTACATGTGGACGGCGACCAGCGCTTCAGAGGCTAGGTGGTCTGTGCGGTGGCTGACGAAGGTCCAGCCCATGTGGCGCAGCGCCTGGCCGAGATCGTCCCGGCGGTCGAGATAGGCGCGGGTATAGGCTTCGCGAACATGCTCGGCGCGGCCGGATGTCAGCTTCGACCCTGTCTCGGGGTCGGTGAATTCGGTGCGGCCATCATACGGGAAGAGCTCCTCGGCCGGATCGGCGATCTCGATCACGTGGCCGCGCAGACCGCGCCGCGCCAAGGGGGCGATGCGCGCCATCACTGCTCGCGCGTCATCGAGAAAATCGCCAATCAAGACGAGTTCGCTCCAGCCGCGGATCATCGCCGTATCGGGCAGCCCTCCGCTCAGCGGCGCGTGCATCAATGCCGTCGCAAGCCGTTCCGCGGCATTGCGTGCGGCAATCGGTTCCATGACGCCGGGACATCCGATGCGTTCGCCGGAACGCGCCAGGATTTCGGCAAGCGCCAGCATGATGACGAGCGCGCGGCCTTCCTTGGAGGCGTTTCCGAAGGTCGACTTGTACATCATCGAGGGAGACATGTCGGCCCAGAGCCAGATCGTATGGGCTGCTTCCCACTCGCGGTCGCGGATGTAGGTATGGTCGTCGCGCGCCGAACGGCGCCAATCGATGCGGGATAGACTTTCGCCCTCGGTATAGGGACGGAACTGCCAGAAATTCTCGCCGATGCCGCGCTTGCGGCGACCGTGCCAGCCGGCGATCACCGTGTTGGCGATCCGCTTGGCCTCGACCAGACAATCCGGCACAAGGCTCGCCCGCTGCCTTGCGCGAGCGAGGGCGTCATTGCCCGAGGTCGGATTGACGATCTGTCCGATGGGTGCCACGCAGACGCTTCCTTATCCCTTGGCCTGCTTGACCAGCCCTTCGATGACATCGCGAACCGACATGCCTTCCGCGCGGGCCGCAAATGTCAGCGCCATGCGGTGCTGCAGCACCGGTTCCGCGAGGGCATGGACGTCGTCAATAGACGGCGCCAGGCGGCCTTCGTAAAGGGCACGGGCGCGGGCGCAAAGCATCATGGCTTGGCCGGCGCGCGGACCAGGGCCCCAGGCGACGTTCTTGTCGGTCGCGGCATTTCCCTGACCCGGACGGGCCGAGCGAACAAGCGCGAGGATGGCGTCGACAACCTTGTCGCTGACCGGCATCTGGCGAATGAGCGTTTGGATTTCGACGAGGCGCTCCGCGTTCAGGATCGCTTGCGGCGTCGTTTCGCTGGTCCCGGTCGTCTCGAGCAGGATCTGTCGCTCGGCGGCGAGCTCCGGATAGTGGACGTCTACCTGGAGAAGGAAGCGGTCGAGCTGCGCCTCGGGCAAGGGATAGGTGCCTTCCTGCTCCAGCGGGTTCTGGGTGGCCAGGACGTGGAAGGGCGCGGGCAGATCGTAGCGGTGGCCGGCAACGGTGATGTGGTATTCCTGCATGGACTGCAGCAGGGCCGATTGCGTGCGCGGCGACGCGCGGTTGATTTCGTCGGCCATGAGGAGTTGGGCGAACACCGGTCCCTTGACGAAACGGAAGGAACGGCGGCCGCTGTCATCTTGGTCCATCACTTCGGAGCCCAAGATATCGGAAGGCATCAGATCCGGTGTGAACTGGATGCGGTTGGAGGCGAGGCCAAGCACTTCGCCGAGGGTAGTAACGAGTTTGGTCTTGGCAAGGCCCGGCACACCGACCAGCAGGGCATGGCCGCCCGAAAGAACCGCGAGAAGAGTGTTCTCGACGACGCTTTCCTGGCCGAAGATCACCTTCGAGACTTCACCCCGCACGGCGGCAATATCTGCAAGGGCCTTCTCGGCCGCGGCGATGATCGCCTTTTCATCGAGGGGGGCTTCGGTCTTCATCATACCCATAAGGCATCTCCAGCGGGTGATATCATTCGTCGCGAATCGGCAGACTTACACGCAAGCGTCATACCAGATAGAGTTATGGAGATGTTGCGGGCTGACAAGTTCGTTCCGAATGACTATCTCGTGACCTTCTTGAGTTAAAGACAAACCGGGACAGAAGAATGGCAGCCGAAGAGATCAAGGCGACAACAGACGCGGCCGGTCTTGCTGCGCTGATTTCGCGCGCCGCCGGTGATGCAGGGGCCAAAGCCCGAGGCCTTCCGCCCGTCGACAAGTGGAATCCGCCGTTCTGCGGCGATATCGACATGGAAATCCGAGCGGACGGAACATGGTTCTACATGGGAACGCCGATCGGCCGGGCGCCGCTCGTCAGGTTGTTCTCCACGGTCCTGCGCAAGGACGAAGATGAGAAGACCTACCTTGTAACCCCCGTCGAACGGGTTGGTATCCGGGTTGTCGATGCGCCGTTCGTCGCCGTTGAAATGAATGCCGGAGAAAGGGATGGCGAGCCGCTGTTAACTTTCCGGACCAATGTCGGTGACGTGGTCGAGGCTGGGCCGGAGCATCCGCTGCGTTTTGTAGTTCATGGCGAAAACAGCGAGTTGAAGCCCTATCTTCATGTTCGCGGGCGGCTGGAGGCGCTGGTTTCGCGACCGATCATGTACGAACTCGTCGAGCTCGGCGAACGCCTTGAAGTCGACGGTAAGACGATGTTCTGTCTGCGCTCCGGCGGTGTGACCTTTCCTGTCATGCCGGCGGAAGAACTGGATGCACTCTCCCGATGAACAATGTTTTGACCGAAAACCGTTCGCTCTATTCAGCGGCTGAATTCCGCCGTCGCGCTCTTCACCAGAGCGGTGGTCCGGTGGATCTCTCCTGGCGTGATCACGGCGATCACATTCTCAACCCCGATATCGTCACGCAGGTGGAGACCTTCAAACTTCGCGATGCCGCGGTGCTGGTGCCTGTTATCGACGATGGTGACGATGCGCATGTGATTTTCACGCAGCGCACGGCGACGCTGCGCAAGCATTCCGGACAGATCGCGTTCCCGGGTGGAAAGATTGACGCCATCGACGGCTCCGCCGAAAAGGCCGCAATCCGGGAAACCGAAGAGGAGATCGGCATCGACGGCTCCTTTGTCGAGACCGTGGCGCGGCTTCCGAACTATCTGGCGTCGACCGGCTTCCGTATAACGCCAGTGCTCGCCGTTGTTCGGCGCGGCTTCGAATTGAAACTCAACCCCACCGAGGTGGATGACGTGTTCGAAGTACCGCTGTCCTTTCTCATGAACCCGGCCAACCACAGCCGCGACAGGCGCGTGCTTGACGGTCTCGAACGACAATTCTACCGGATGCCCTATGAAAGCCGGATGATCTGGGGCATTACCGCCGGCATCGTTCGCACCCTCTATGAAAGGCTCTATGCATGACCAACCTTGGCAACGAGGCATGGTTCAAGGATCCGGCTCTGACGCGTGTTTTTGCGTTGCTCAACTCTGATGGAGAAGGGCGCGTCGTCGGTGGGGCGGTCCGCAACAGCCTCATGCGGCTTCCGGTCAGTGACATTGATGTCGCCACGACCCTTACGCCGGAGCAGGTCATCGAGCGGGCGGTTGCCGCTGGGATCAAGGCTGTGCCGACCGGCGTGGCGCACGGCACTGTGACCCTCGTCATCGATGGCAAGCCGTTCGAGGTCACGACGCTGAGGGCAGACGTGGAAACCGATGGGCGGCGTGCAAAGGTAGCCTTCAGTTCCGATTGGCGGACAGACGCGGAACGCCGCGACCTCACGATCAACGCGCTCTATGTCGACGCCAAAGGCGATGTGATCGACCTGGTCGGTGGTCTCGCCGATATCGAGAAGCGCAATATCCGCTTCATTGGGGACGCGGCGACGCGTGTTGCCGAGGACTATCTGCGTATCCTGCGATTTTTCCGGTTCTTCGCCTACTATGGCTCCGGTCGTCCGGATGCTGATGGGTTGAGAGCCTGCGCATCGGCTCGCGCCAAGCTGAAGACGCTTTCAGCCGAAAGGGTCTGGTCGGAACTGCGCAAGCTACTCAGCGCCGAAGATCCCGGACGGGCACTTCTGTGGATGCGACAGGTCGGCGTGCTCAGCGAAATCCTGCCAGAGACTGAGAAATGGGGGATCGACACCATTCCGACATTGATCGGTACGGAGCAAGCGCTTGCCTGGAAGCCAGATCCGCTTCTGCGTCTTGCTGCCATCATTCCGCCCGATGCCGATCGGCTGGAGAAGATGGCGGCGCGCCTCAAGCTGGCCAATGCCGAGGCCGCCTGGTTCAAGGCATGGGCCAAGGCGCCTGTTATCAATGATGAATTGTCCTCGGCCGCCCTTTCACGACTGCTTTTTCGGCACGGCGCCGACGGCATCAATACCCGCTTGAAACTTGCGCTGGCAACAGCACGCGGCAAGGCGGAAGGTGACACACAGGAGATGGCTCGCTCGGCAAGGCTCGGCAAGCTGCTCGAACTGGCGGATAACTGGAAGAAACCGCAATTCCCGATCAATGGCGGCGACGTCATGGCTGCCGGTGTCCCGGCCGGGAAGCAGGTCGGCGAGACGCTGTCGGTCTTGGAAAACGCCTGGATCGAGGAAAACTTCATACCGGACCGGGCGGCGTTGCTCGCCCGGCTGAAGGATCTGGTGGGGTAGTTTAGGCCGCTGTCGCCTCGTTGCGGATGCGGGCCTTGATGTTTTCTACCATGTTTTCGCGGATCACGGTCTCGCCGTGGGCGTTGCGCATATGTTCGACAACGCGACGGACGATTTCGGCATCGTCATTCGCGCGGGTATGCCAGTCGCATCCAGGAACGAGCGTTCCGCATTCGAAGAGTCTCATTCTTTTCCTCCTTCGGTTTCATGCGATTGCGCGATGATGCAATGGCTGAATGCTCGAGGGGTAAGAAGGTTCCGGCCGGCGCGAAGGACCGGCCGGTTGGTCATTTTCTTGTTATTCGGGCATCGCCCAGGATCTGAAGCAATCTGTCGCCGCCTTGTTGTCCGGACGCTTTGCCAGACGGTCCAGTTCTTCCGGTGTCTTGCCGCCTGCCAGCTGGAGCTTCACTTGTTCCACAAAGCAGGAAAGGGGAAGGTCGGAGCCGCTTTTCGCCCGGAGCCGTTCTGCAATCCGGCTCAAAAATTCGGGTGCATCCATAGATGGGGGTTGCTCTGGCGCACCCGCCGATGCCGCAGAGCTACTTTGTACCGTCATGACAATCCTCCTCCGATTGTTACGCGTACATGCACAGAGTTAGTGGTCCAGTCTCCGAATTTAAGCCCTTCAGACGTCTTTTTTGTCTGATCACGGCCAACGGACAAGAGGGGGCAAGGATGAGAGAATGGACTCGACGTTTCCTCCTGTCTTGAGGCCAAAGATTGTACCTCGATCATAGAGTAAATTGAACTCAACATAGCGCCCACGGCGAATCAATTGTTCGTCACGATCCGCGTCTGTCCACGGCTTATTGAAGTTGGTGCGAACAATGCGTGGATAAACCATGGCGAAAGCCCGTCCGACGTCGCGGGTGAAGGCGAAATCGGCGTCCCATCCGCCGGCTTCCTCGCCGGAATGCAGCCAGTCATAGAAGATGCCCCCGATGCCGCGCGCTTCGTTGCGGTGCTTGAGGAAGAAATACTCGTCGCACCATTTCTTGTAGGCGGCGTAATCGGCGACGCCCGAGTGGCTGCGGCAGGCGATCTCCATCGCCTTGTGAAACAGCTGGCTGTCCTCATCTTCCTGCGTACGGCGGCGGTCGAGCACTGGCGTCAGGTCGGCGCCGCCGCCGAACCAGCGGCTCGAGGTTACGACCATGCGCGTGTTCATGTGAACGGCCGGTACGTTGGGGTTGACCGGATGGGCGATCAGCGAGATGCCAGAGGCCCAGAAACGCGGATCTTCCTTGGCGCCGGGCATCTGGGCGCGCAGATCAGGCGCGAATTCGCCATAGACGGTGGATGTATGCACGCCAACCTTCTCGAAGACGCGGCCATGCATCATCGACATGCGGCCGCCGCCACCGGCGCCATTTTCGCGCGTCCATTCCTTCGCCACGAAGAGGCCGGGTTCTCTATCGGAGAGTGGGCCCGAGAGTTCGTCTTCGAGCGCTTCGAATGAGGCGCAGATAGTATCGCGAAGACTTTCAAACCAGGCGCGGGCGACTGACTTCTTCTCTTCGATATCGTCCGGCAGGCCGATCGGAAGTTCGGGTCGTTCCATTTCATCTCTCTCCGAGCGGGTCGCCATCGACTCGCGCTTTCGTCTTTGCTGCTCTGATAGCAGGTAGGGCAGGGTCCTGCCAGCAGAGGCGATGCCTGAGGGCTCCTCAGATTCGACTCGCAAAAGGCGGCTTTCGATACTAACTTTTTGTCACAGAGGTAGGCTCATGACGAAAATCCCTGGACCTCCGTCGTTCGACGGTCTCAAGCGACGGATTGCTACCCACCGGGCGGAAGGCACACCCCGGAATAACGATCGTTTCGTGCGACAAACCTATTGCCTCAATCTGCTCGACGCGCGCGCCAAGGCGCGCGAATGGTTCGACGAGTATCCCAAGGCCGCGTACTGGACGGAGGTCGAGAGTTGGCGTCAGTTGGAAGGCGACCAGATCGAATTCACCATGCGCCGGCTGCCGTCCGCCGATTGATCGGTCTACTCGGCCGCACCCTTCAACCTGCTTTCGATGAGCAGGCCGCTTTCGTCGAGGATGGGGTGGGCGACGGAGACGATGTGGGCGTTGATGCGCTTTAGGTCGCGCAGCATGTCGAGGTGCAGCGAGCTTGTCTGCAGGCTGTCGGCGCGACCGTCGCGCAGGCGCTCCAGATGCCGCTCCGACGATTGCTTTTCCATCCGGCGAACCTCGACCTTCACCTCCATCAACTGCCTGGCGAGATTGAAGTCGCCGGTGACGAGGATCGTCTGGGCAATGCGCAGATTGTCGATCGTAAGGTGGAAGAGCTTGCGCAGCTCCTCATAGCCTTCCTCGGAGAATTTCAAGCCGAGCGAAACCTTCTTCGTCACCTGCGGCATCAGCCCCTTCTCGATGATGTCGCCGATGTGTTCGAGATTGATGGCGTAGTCGATGATCACGATCGAGCGGCGCCCGTCCTCTTCGCTGAGCCCGGCATGGCCGAGCTTGGAGAGATAGATCTTCACCTCCTGCTGCAGGCTGTCGACCCGCTTTTCCAGCGACGGGATTTCCTTCAGGTTCGCCAGGTTGTTGGCCTCGAAGGCATCCGAGGCGCGCATCAGCATGCGTTCGATCAGGTCACCGACGCCGAGCACCTCCCTTGTCGCACTGGCCAGCGCCACGACCGGTGTCGCCAGCTCCTGCTGGTCGAGATAGCGTGGTCCGCCCTCCGCCTGGGCCTCCTCCGGCACCAGCCTGAGCATCAACCGCGAGAGGGGGCGGGAGAACGGCCAGGCGAGCGCAGCCAGCATCAGGTTGAAGCCTAGATGGGCGTCGACCGGCAGTTTCGCCGGCGTCAGCGGCAGCGTTCCAAGCAGGTCGGCGCCGTAGCCTGCGAGCGGCAATGCGATCAGGCAGCCGATGGCGCGTACGATCAGATTGCCGAGCGTGACGCGCCTGGCGGCTGCCGGACCGGCAAGCGAGGCGATCACCGGCGGAATGGCGCCGCCGAGATTGGCGCCGAGCACCAGAACGATGATCAGCCCTGCTGACAGGATGCCCGTCGAGGCCAGCGAGAGAATGAGGACGACGGCGGCAAGGCTCGACGACGAGATGAAGGCGATGACTGCGGAAAAGGCGAGTGCGACCGGCCAGGCATTGTCGAGCAGGGCAATGAAGGCGCCGAGCGCCGGCGACTGCCGCATCGGTTCGGTGGCGCTGCTCAAAAGATGCAGCGACAACAGCATCAGGCCGATGCCGATCAGTGCGGTGCCGCCGCCCTGGCGCGACGACGAGCCGCTGCGATGCAGCACCATGCCGGCAAGGATCACCAGTGGTGACAGCCACGCGATGCCGGTGGCGACGATCCAGGCGGTCACCGCGGTTCCGACATTGGCGCCGAGCAGGACGATCTGCGCCATGCGCGGCTTCACCAGCTCGCGCTCGACGAAGGAGGCGACCATCAGCGCGGTTGCCGTCGAACTCTGCAGCGCAATCGTCGCAAAGAAGCCCGAGACGAACGAGCGCAGGCCGCTGCGCGTGCCGGTGGCAAGGCCGGTGCGCAACCGCGCCCCAAACGCACGCGACACGCCGTCCTTCACCTGGGCCAGGCCGAACAGCAGCAGCGCTACCGCGCCGAACAGGTTGATCATGACGATCGTCGATTCCATGCTGCCGTTTCTTTGCCTCTTATGCGGGAAGGGTGTTCCTTCGAATATAGGTTCTCAAGTGTTTGAAAATATGGCGTTACGCGCGCAATTTTTATTGCTCGGCTAAAAACTATACGCTGCTTGGGGAAATTCACAACGTCGTTCGCGACATATTTTGAAGCGGTATCGTCGTCGAGGTCGCGAAGGTCGGAAATCAGCGCCAGACGGTCTGCCGCATGGCTTCTCCGACGATCATCGCAGCCGAGACGGCGACGTTTATCGAGCGTTGGCCTTCCACCATGGGAACGAGGATCCGGGCGTCGGCTGCCGCGTGGACATGATCAGGGACGCCGGCGCTCTCGCGGCCGAAAAGAAGGATGTCGTCGTCACGGAATGCGAAGTCGGTATAGCGGTCGGACGACTTGGTGGACGCCAGCACCAAACGCCGACCGGTAGCCTTTCGCCAGTCCTCGAAGCGATCCCAATTGACATGGCGGGTGAGGGCGGCTGCGGCGATATAGTCCATGCCTGCCCGTTTGAGGTTGCGGTCGGATATGTCGAAACCAGCAGGCTCGATAATGTCGACAGCGAAGCCAAGACAGGCGGCGAGACGCAGGATGGTTCCCGTATTGCCGGGTATGTCAGGCTGATAGAGCGCTAGTCTGAGGATCGCCATGGTCTAGGCCGTATTTTTCGGTTTTCGTCGAAGGACGCCTATTGCAACTGTGATTTCAGCGCAATAGGGCGCATTTTGGCCGATAATTGTTCAATTTCCGGCCGGTCGGGGCTGGAAATTCTGCTTGATTCGCGTTAAGGGTGCACATCTTTTAATCGCCAGAAGGGAGCGCCAAGATGGAAATATTGCCGCGTATGCGCTCTCGATGCGTGACCCCGCGAGTGGCGACCTGGCACGCGTAGTGCCATTTCTCTCCTGAGTTCCCATTTCTAACCTTTGCGCGGCCGTTATGGCCTCGTCCCGTGAACGTCCGGTTCCCATATGAGCTCTCAAGCGCCGTTTTGCGCGAGCCGGGGAGGCTGGACCGATCAGGTTTCGGAGCATTTTCATGTTTGGCTGGTTCGAGCAGCGACTTAATCCTTTCCCGACCGAGGAGCCGGTTGCTCCTCCGAAGGGTCTTTTTGCATTTTGCTGGCACTACACGAAGCCGGCAGCACCGTGGCTCGCCATCATGGCAGTGCTGACGGCGCTGATCGCCGTCGGCGAGGTGGCGCTCTTCCAGTTCCTCGGTGATATCGTGGACTGGCTGACTAAAGCCGACAAGGCGACATTTCTGGAGTCGGAATGGCCGAGGTTGGCATGGATGGGATCGTTGATCCTCATCGGCCTGCCGCTGGCGGCGGGGCTGGATTCACTCATCATGCATCAGGTGCTACTCGGCAACTATCCGATGATCGCACGCTGGCAGATGCACCGTTTCCTGCTGCGTCACAGCATGACCTTTTTCGCCAACGAATTCGCCGGACGCGTTGCGACGAAGGTGATGCAGACGTCGCTTGCGGTTCGCGAAACGACGATGAAGATCCTCGATGTCTTCGTCTATGTCGTCACCTACTTCCTGTCGATGATCATTGTGATCGCTGCTGCCGACTGGCGGCTGATGATACCGATCCTCGTTTGGCTCGCTGTCTATATCGGAATCGTGTCCTACTTCGTGCCGCGGCTTCGCAAGATCGCGGCACAGCAGGCGGATGCGCGCTCTATGATGACGGGGCGGGTGGTCGACAGCTACACGAACATCGCGACGGTGAAGCTGTTCTCGCATGCCGGCCGCGAAGAGACCTATGCGCGTAGCGGCATGGAGGAGTTCCTCGAAACTGTCCACTCGCAGATGCGTCGCGTCACGTTGTTTCATATATCCGTCTATATGAACAACTGCGTGGCGTTGTTCGTGGTGTCCGGCCTGTCCATCTGGTTCTGGCTGAACGGACAGATCTCGGTCGGTGCCATTGCTATTGCGATCGGTCTTGCCATGCGTGTCAACGGCATGTCGCAGTGGATCATGTGGGAAGTCTCGGCGCTGTTCGAGAACATCGGCACGGTCTATGACGGCATGGAGATGATGACGAAGAAGCATGACATCGTCGACAAGCCGAACGCGCCGCAGTTGTCAGCGAGGAAGGGTGCAATCCACTACGAGCGCATCCGCTTCCACTATGGCAAGGGCAAAGGTGTCATCGACAATCTCTCCCTAGACATCAAGGCGGGTGAGAAGGTCGGCCTGGTCGGTCGCTCCGGTGCCGGCAAGACGACGCTGATGAACCTGTTGCTGCGCTTCTACGATCTGGAGGCCGGCCGCATCACGATCGATGGGCAGGACATCTCGGGCGTGTCCCAGGAAAGCCTGCGTGAACTGATCGGCGTCGTGACGCAGGATACGTCCCTGCTGCACCGGTCGATCCGCGACAACATCGCCTATGGCCGCCCGGACGCGACCGACGCCCAGGTGATCGAAGCCGCCAGGCGTGCGAATGCCTGGGACTTCATCGAAGGGCTTGTCGACATGCAGGGCCGCACAGGGCTCGACGCGCAGGTAGGCGAACGCGGCGTGAAGCTCTCCGGCGGCCAGCGTCAGCGCGTCGCGATCGCCCGCGTCTTCCTGAAGGACGCGCCGATCCTGGTGCTCGACGAGGCGACATCGGCGCTCGACTCCGAGGTCGAGGCAGCGATTCAGGAAAACCTATTTGCGCTGATGGAAGGCAAGACGGTGATTGCGATCGCGCATCGCCTGTCGACCCTGACCGAGATGGACCGTCTGATCGTGCTCGACAAGGGCAGGATCATCGAGGCCGGCGCCCACGCAGAGCTGGTCCAGCAGGGCGGTATTTACGCTGACCTGTGGAACCGTCAGTCCGGCGGCTTCTTGGCGGATCACTCGGAAGAGGCGGAAGAGGCGGCCGAATAGAAAGAAGCCCTCCCTGCGGATGCGGGGAGGGCTTCTCTTTTCGTGTCCATGGATGTGGTGTCAGAGGCTGTCTGCCCAGTCTTTCACCCGGTTTCCTTCGACAAGCATGCTATTGGTCGACACAAGCGTACGCAATGCGAACAGACGTCGCTCTTCCTCGCGATCGACCCACGTAGAGATCGCCTCGGCGATTGCCTCGTCGTAGGACATTTCCAACTGTTCAACGATTGCATCAAGTCGTTCCGCAAGGGGCAGCGGAATACTCGACAATACTGTCTTCCTTGCTTGCATCGCGGCCGTCTCCCGTAAGAATCCATTGTACCTCGAGATTGTGACGAGGTCAGTCTCATTCAACAACGATGCCGTTGTTGTTACCGATTGTTACGAAAATATAAGGTTGCGCCCTGGGGCCGTTGCTTTCCCGCCCTGGCTAATAAGCCTATATCGCATTTATGCTGATAAAACGACTCCTTCGTGTCTTTGAAAATTGGATTAATCCCTTTGCGCCGCGGGAAAACATTCAGCCCCCGCGTTCCACGCTTGGATTCATCTGGTTCTATATCGGGCAGGCGAAGACGCCCTTCGTCGCGATGCTCGTGCTCGGCGGGATGTCGGCGGCAATCGAGGCGGCGCTCTTCTGGTTCGTCGGCCGGCTTGTCGATATCCTCGCGACGATCACGCCGGCCGCAGGCTGGAGCGGCCTTCTTGCCGCGCACGGCGCCGAACTCTTCGGTATGCTCGTCCTTATCGGCATCGTCCGCTTTGTCGTCGCGCTGTTGATTGCGCTCGTCGATCAGCAGGTGATCACGCCCGGCTTCTATAACCTCGCGCGCTGGCAATCCTACCTGCATGTTTCGAGGCAATCGCTCTCGTTCTTTCAAAGCGATTTCTCCGGCCGCGTCGTCACCAAGGTCTGGTCGGCGGGCCAGGCCACGGGCGATCTGGTGACGTCGCTGATGGAGAGCGTCTGGTTCGTCGGCATCTATGCGGCGACAACGCTGGTGCTCGTCGCGCGGCTGGATCTCTCGCTTGCCGTGGTCGTGCTCTGCTGGCTCGGCGTGTTCGGCGTTCTCGCGCGTTATTTCGTGCCCCGCATCCGATTGCATTCCCGGGAAACGGCGGAAGCGGCGTCGATGATCAACGGGCGCATGGTGGACGCCTACAGCAACATCCAGACACTGAAGCTGTTTGCGCGTGACGAAGAGAGCGACCGCTACATGCGGCAAGGCTTCGACTTCTATCAGCACACTGTCCTGCGGTTCACGCGCTTCATCACCGGGGTACGCGCCTCGATGGCACTGCTTTCGGGCATCATGATCGTTACGATGGCCGGACTGAGCGTTCATCTTTGGCTGGCGGGGCTCATCAGTTCCGGCGCGGTCGCCTTCTCGCTGGCGCTTGTGCTGCGCCTCAACTTCCTTCTCGGCCGGCTGATGACCCAGTTCAACGGCATCATGCGCAACCTCGGCACGATCCAGAATGCTGCCGAGCTGATCTCGCAGCCGCTTGGACTGGTCGATCGCCCCGGTGCCCGCGACCTTACTATTCGACAGCCCGGCATCCGCTTCGAGAACGTCTCTTTCCACTACGGCAGACCAGATGGCGTTATCGACAACTTCTCGCTCACGATCGAGCCGGGGGAGAAGGTCGGCATCGTCGGGCGCTCGGGCGCCGGCAAGTCGACACTGGTCAACCTCCTGCTGCGGCTCTACGACCTCGAAGGTGGACGGATCTTGATCGACGGCCAGGACATTGCGTCCGTCACGCAGGAAACCCTGCGCATGCAGATCGGCGTTGTCAGCCAGGATACGTCGCTCCTGCATCGTTCCGTCCGGGACAATATCTTGTTTGGGCGCCCTGATGCGGGCGAGGCGCGGTTGGTCGAAGCGGCTCGGCGCGCGGAAGCGCTTGGCTTCATCGAGCGCCTGCAGGACCAGAATGGCCGCAGGGGTTTCGACGCGCACGTCGGGGAGCGTGGCGTGAAGCTTTCCGGCGGTCAGCGCCAGCGTATCGCGATTGCGCGCGTCATGCTGAAGGATGCGCCGATCCTCGTTCTCGACGAAGCAACATCGGCGCTGGATTCCGAGGTGGAAGAGGCGATCCAATCCAATCTGATCGGCCTCATGCAAGGCAAGACGGTGCTTGCCATCGCGCATCGGCTCTCGACCATCGCCGCCCTCGACCGATTGATCGTCGTCGACGAGGGGGGGATTATAGAAGAGGGGACGCACGAAGCTCTGCTGAAACAGGGTGGTCTCTATGCCGAACTCTGGGCACGGCAATCCGGTGGGTTCATCGCAACCGATGTCGAGGCGCCACCGCCCGGTTCAAAGGCACACCGTAAACTCGGCGACGAGGCCAAAGTCGTCTGAGATGCAGTATTACCTTCGGTCCACTGGAATGGTTTCAGCCGTAGTGGCCGGTCGGCGGGAACGCCGTCGACGCTGGTGCCGAAGGCTCGAGTTGGTGCAATGCGCAGCTGTGGCAAGCATGTGATTGTCTTCGAAAATCATCTGAAAATTCCCGCGACATTGTGCCCACATGGCCTTGCCAAGGCTGGACATAATTTGCGATCAAGCTTAGAACGCGCCGGATTGGTGGGGAATCTATGGTCGAATTGTGTCGCGACAGATTCGCCGCCGCGAGGAGCAGGGGCGGAGTTCCGCAAAATTTGCGTAGAGGATGGTTATAAGCCGTGAGCGAACACGAAACGACAGGCGAGATCACGGGCGAGCCGACTCGCCGTGATTTCCTTTATCTCACCACAGGCATGGCGGGGGCGGTTGGGGCCGTTGCGGTTGCATGGCCGTTTATCGACCAGATGCGTCCGGATGCTTCGACGTTGGCGCTGGCCTCGATCGAGGTTGACGTTTCCAGCCTCGAGCCGGGAATGTCGCTGACGGCCAAGTGGCGCGGCAAGCCGATCTTCATCCGCAACCGTACGCCCGAGGAAGTGAAGGCTGCCGATGAGGTGCCGCTTTCCGACCTGAAGGACCCGGTGGCGCGCAACGCCAACCTGCCGTCCGATGCGCAGGCGACCGGCGTCGACCGTTCGGCCGGCAAGGACAAGGAAAACTGGATCGTCATGATCGGCTCGTGCACCCATCTCGGCTGCATCCCGCTCGGCCAGGCCGGCGAATACAATGGTTGGTTCTGTCCCTGCCATGGCTCGGTCTACGACACGGCCGGCCGCATCCGCAAAGGTCCGGCGCCGCAGAACCTGGC